>JAYWAN010000174.1:0-3783 GCA_043782405.1 Chitinophagaceae bacterium | reverse complement strand
CTCAGCCAGTTTCTTATCAGCCCTTCTTAATACAGAATTTTCTTCACGTACATCACGGAGCGTAACGATCTGTCCGGCTTTCAGTTTAGTGCTTTCGCCTGCATCTGTGACTACTTTCTTATCGAAGATATAATCGTTCTCAACATTAAAGTCAAAGCGGTCTTCTGTATCTCCTTCAAGGAATTTTGTATCTCCTGCATCTTCAATAGTCACTTTACGCATCATCTGCCTAACAATAACTTCAATGTGTTTATCATTGATCTTAACACCCTGGAGGCGGTAAACTTCCTGGATCTCATTAACTACATATTCCTGAACAGCAAAGGGTCCTTTGATAGAGAGGATATCCGCAGGAGAAGTCTGACCATCACTCAATGCCGCACCCGCTTTTACAAAGTCACCATCCTGTACCAGGATCTGGCGTGACAATGGTACCAGGTATTTTTTCACCACACCATCTTTTGCTTCAACGATGATCTCGCGGTTACCACGTTTGATGGCACCAAAAGCAACCACACCATCAATTTCACAAACCACGGCAGGGTTGCTTGGGTTCCTTGCTTCAAACAGTTCTGTAACACGTGGCAGACCACCCGTGATATCTTTCAACTTGCTTAATACCCTTGGAATTTTCACCAATACCTGACCACTCCTTACATCATCACCTTCTTCCACCACAATATGCGAACCTACCGGTAAGTTGTAAGCTTTTTTATCTTTTCCTTCGATAATAATAACCGGCAGCTTGGTTTTGTCTTTTGTTTCAATAACCACTTTTTCCCTGTGACCGGTTTGTTCGTCAGCTTCATCCCGGTAAGTGATACCCTCGATAAGACTTTCAAATTTCACAATACCGTGTACTTCAGCCACAATTACATTGTTGAACGGATCCCAAGTACAGATAATATCGCCTTTGGCAACTTTCTGCCCGTCTTTCACATTTAAGATGGCACCATAAGGAATGTGCATGGTGTTCAGTAAACGGTCAGACTTCACATCAATATTCCTTATTTCGCCCGTACGGCCGATAACCACATTTATTTTCTTGCCTTCATGATTTTCGGTATGAACAGTACGTAATCCGTCAAACTGAAGTGTACCATCGAATTTAGCAGGTAAAGTAGATTCTACAGAAGCAGAACCTGCAACACCACCCACGTGGAAGGTACGTAACGTTAACTGTGTACCCGGCTCACCGATACTTTGTGCTGCAATGATTCCCACTGCATCACCACGCTGTGCCAGCATACCTGATGCCAGGTTCTTACCATAACACCTTACACATACACCGCGTTTACTCTCGCAGGTTAGTACAGAACGTATCTCAACGGTTTCAATTCCGCTTTCGTCAATTACCTTAGCCATTTCCGCACTGATCTCTTCTCCACCCTGGATCAATAATTCCTCTGTTAAAGGATGGTATATATTGTGCAATGATGTTCTTCCTTCTATCCTGTCACTCAATGCTTCAATGATATCTTCATTATCTTTCAATGCAGATGTTGCAATACCACGTAAGGTTCCGCAATCTTCTTCATTGATCACTACGTCCTGGCTAACGTCAACCAAACGACGGGTTAAATAACCGGCATCAGCGGTTTTAAGGGCTGTATCGGCCAGGCCTTTACGGGCACCGTGCGTAGAGATAAAGTATTCCAATACACTTAAACCATCTTTAAAATTGGCAAGGATTGGATTTTCAATGATTTCACTTCCGGATGAACCTGACTTACGCGGCTTGGCCATCAATCCCCTTAAGCCGGCAAGCTGCTTGATCTGCTGCTTGCTACCACGGGCACCGCTGTCAAGCATCATGTAAACCGAATTGAAACCTTGTTTATCAGCTGCCAATTCTCGTATAAGCGTTTCAGTTACTTTGGTGTCAACACGGCTCCAGATATCAATGATCTGGTTATAACGTTCGTTATTGGTGATCAATCCCATGTTATAGTTATCCCATACCTCATCTACTTCTAACTGGGCATTGTCAATCATTTCCTGTTTTACAGCAGGGATGATCAGGTCATTGATATTGAACGATAATCCACCACGGAATGCCATACGGTATCCCAGTGTTTTAATGTCATCCAGGAATTTGGCAGTGATAGGAACGCTTGTCCATTTGATTATATCACCGATAATTTCTCTTAGTGCTTTTTTGGTCAACAATGCATTGATAAAACCAACGGTTTTGGGTACATGCTGATTAAAGATCACACGGCCTACGGTGGTTTCGATCAACTTGTTCGTCAATGAACCATCCGCATTACGGTAATCTGCTTTTACTTTAATATTGGCATGCAGGTCAATCATCTTTTCATTATAAGCGATGATCACTTCTTCAGCAGAATAAAATGCCTTGCCTTCGCCTTTCACCTTTTCCGTGTCGGTTGACTTTTTGCCCTTGGTGATATAGTATAACCCAAGTACCATGTCCTGTGAAGGAAGGGTAATGGGCGTACCATTCTGTGGGTTAAGGATATTATGGGATGACAGCATCAGCAATTGCGCTTCCAATACTGCAGCATTGCTCAATGGAACGTGAACCGCCATCTGGTCACCATCAAAATCCGCATTGAACGCCGTTGTTACCAACGGGTGCAGTTGGATCGCTTTTCCTTCAATCAGCTTTGGCTGGAAAGCCTGTATTGACAAACGGTGAAGCGTTGGGGCCCTGTTCAACATAACCGGGTGCCCCTTTAATATATTTTCAAGGATATCCCAGATGATCGCCTCTTTCTTGTCAACAAGCTTACGGGCAGATTTCACTGTTTTAACGATACCTCTTTCAATTAATTTACGAATGATGAACGGCTTGAACAATTCTGCAGCCATATCTTTTGGTAAACCACACTCGTGCATTTTCAATTCCGGTCCTACTACGATAACAGAACGGCCAGAGTAATCAACACGTTTACCTAACAGGTTCTGACGGAAACGCCCTTGTTTACCTTTCAATACATCACTCAATGATTTCAATGCACGTCCACCTTCTGCTTTTACGGCATTTGATTTACGGCTGTTATCAAACAATGAATCTATCGCTTCCTGCAGCATCCTTTTTTCATTACGAAGGATAACTTCAGGTGCTTTAATTTCCAATAATCTTTTCAAACGGTTGTTACGGATAATAACACGGCGATAAAGATCATTCAGATCAGAGGAGGCAAAACGGCCGCCATCCAATGGAACCAATGGACGAAGCTCCGGTGGAATAACCGGGATATATTGCATTACCATCCATTCAGGACGGTTGTTGATCCTTGTATTGGCGTCACGAAAACTTTCTACTACGCTCAAACGCTTTAAAGCATCTGCTTTACGTTGCTGAGAAGTTTCTACTGCAGCAGAATTACGCAGATCAAAACTTAACTGATCCAAATCAATGCGTTGCAATAAATCATGCACTGCTTCAGCACCCATCTTGGCGATGAATTTATTTACATCTTCATCCGGCAGGTGTTGATTGTCTTTTGGTAAAGTATCTAAGATATCCAAGTATTCTTCTTCAGTAAGTAAATCACCAAAGTTTTGTCCTTTATCTGCACGGATACCAGATTGTATTACCACAAAACGTTCGTAGTAAACAATGGTCTCTAATTTTTTAGAGCTCATACCCAACAGGTAACCGATCTTGTTGGGAAGTGATTTAAAATACCAGATGTGCACAACCGGAACTACCAGTTTAATGTGTCCCATCCTTTCACGACGTACCTTCTTTTCAGTAACCTCAACACCACAACGGTCACACGCTATGCCTTTATAACGAATACGCTTATATTT
>JAYWAN010000173.1:0-3794 GCA_043782405.1 Chitinophagaceae bacterium | reverse complement strand
AAAACATATTGATGCCATCCTGCAAAACGAATGGGTTGATGCAAAAGCCATCAAAAAAGAAAATTTCAGGATCATTGTTGATGCAGTGAACAGTTCGGGCGCCATTGCCGTTCCTGCTTTATTAAAAGCATTGGGAGTAAAAGATATCGTGGTCATCAATGCCGAAGTGAATGGGGAATTTGCGCACAACCCCGAGCCCTTACCCGAACATTTAACGGAATTAAGCAGTGAAGTGATGAAGCAGCATGCCAGTCTTGGTATTGCGGTAGATCCCGATGTTGACCGCCTTTGTTTCGTTTGCGAAGATGGTGGCATGTTCGGTGAGGAGTATACGCTGGTGGCAGTGGCAGATTATGTATTGGGAATAAAGAAAGGCAATACTGTTTCCAATCTTTCTTCAACAAGGGCATTGAGGGATGTTACCGAAAAGCACGGCGGCGAATATTTTGCCAGTAAAGTGGGTGAAGTTAACGTAGTGAACAAGATGAAAGAAGTGAACGCTGTTATCGGTGGCGAAGGTAATGGTGGTATCATCGTACCTGATCTCCATTATGGCCGTGATGCACTCATTGGCATTGCACTTTTTTTAACGCATCTTGCGCTCAGCAAAAAAAGTATCCGCCAGTTGCGCAGTACATATCCCGATTATTTCATCAGCAAAAACAAGATCACACTGCAGAATGGGATCGATGTAAAAGATGTGTTTGCAAAAATAAAAGACAAGTATAAAAATCAACCGATCAACACAGAAGACGGGCTGAAGATAGAATTTGATAAAGACTGGGTACATTTGCGCACCAGCAATACCGAACCGATCATCCGCATTTATGCCGAAAGTAATTTTGAAACAACCGCTGAGAATATTGCCAAAAGACTAATGCAGGATATTGGGGAGATGATGTGACCCGAAGAATAGTTATGGCTATTCAAATTGCAGGGTACTTTCATGAACCACGAACTATTAACCATGAACCAGAGGATCTATTTCGACAACGCCGCAACAACTTCACTCGATGCAGAGGTGCTTGAAGTGATGATGCCTTACTTAACAGAAAAGTTCGGCAACCCTTCTTCTATTTATTCTTATGGCCGCGAAAGCCGTATGGCGATTGAAACAGCGAGGAAGAGTGTTGCAAAAATTTTAAATGCGCATCCTGCCGAAATATTTTTCACCAGCGGTGGAACAGAAAGCAGCAATACCGCCATCACGGCTGCGGTGCGGGACCTTGGTTGCAAACATATCATCACATCACCCATTGAACACCATGCCGTTTCACATTCGGTAGAGCATATCGATAAGCAGGATATTGCCAAAGTGAGTTATGTGAAATTATTACCAAACGGTCATGTTGATATGGATGACCTCGAAAAATTATTGGCAGCAAGTGAAGAAAAAACACTGGTTACATTGATGCACGCCAATAATGAGATCGGTAATATCCTCGACATCCATGCCATTGGTAAACTTTGTAAATTATACAATGCCATTTTTCACAGCGATACGGTGCAAACCGTTGGCCACTTTCCCTTCGACCTGCGCAATACACCGGTACATTTCATTACCGGCGCTGCACATAAATTTCACGGGCCAAAAGGTGTGGGCATTTTATACATCAATGAAAATGTAAAAATAAACCCCCTTATGCAGGGTGGCGCACAAGAGCGCAATATGCGTGCAGGCACAGAAAATCTCTATGGTATCGTCGGTTTTGCCAAAGCGCTTGAAATGGCAACAGCCAATCATGAAGAAGACAGTGCACATATCGGCACATTAAAATATTATATGTACGATGAGCTGAGAAAACATATACCCGGTGTTGCATTCAACGGCGATGTATTGGGAAGAAGTTTATACACCGTATTAAGTGTAAGTTTTCCCAAGACAGAAAAATCCGAAATGATCTTATTCAATCTTGATATCAATAATATCTGTGCCAGCGGCGGCAGCGCCTGTACTTCCGGCGCCGATCAGGGCAGTCATGTTATACGTGCCATCAATAATAACCCCAACCAGGTAACCGTACGTTTTAGTTTCAGTAAACACAATACTAAAGCAGAGGTTGATGCGGTGGTGGAGAAGTTGAAGGAATTGGTGTAAATCAATTAAGCGTGCAGCGTTAAGAATTAAAGTTAGGAATGAAAAATTCTTGTGGGTCGGGTATTAATCATTTAACTGAACAACTCTACACTCTTAACTCTACACTCTTAACTCTTAACTCTTAACTACTTTTATACCCCAGCCTCTCCGTCAACTCTTCAGGCAACAGGGGTAATTTTTTCCTCTCAATTAAAAAACTATTCAGTTGTGCCAGCTCTTTAAAAATATAATGTTTATCCATCGCTGCTTTTAAATAGCCTGCACCGCTGCTACCGCCCGTACCGATACGTGTACCGATCATGCGCTGCACCATATTGATGTGACGGTAACGCCAGTTACCCAGTTGATTATCTATTTCCAGCAAGGTATCCAATAACTGAAAGGGTAATTCCAACATGGGATAGCCGCGGTAAAGCATGATGAATAATGCAGCACGGCAGGCTTTGGGACTGAGTTGCCGCCCGGCATTTGCCGGATTTTCATCAAAAATATTTTTAAAAAATTCCTCGTTATTCTTTTCTGCATCAGCAAGGCTTTCCACATAGGTCTTTTCATAGTTGGCCCAAAAATCATCTTTCATAAAAGGCATCCTTTCCAGCCAGGCGTTGATCAGTTCTATTACCGACTTACCGCTTTCCGCATCTTTAATAACAGCGATATCGCTTTCTTTCAATTGTGAAGTATAATAAGTTTGACCGTGGCGCTGGTCAAATTTTAATCCCAGTTTTGCTTCCAGTACTTTGAACTGGTAGCTTTGAAACCCTGATGCCGGCCGCAGCATATCACGGAAATCAAGGAAGTCCATCGGCGTCATTGTTTCCATGATATCTATCTGTTGCACCAATACTTTTAAAATAGTAACTACCCTGCGCAGACGATGAACAACAGTTTGCATTTCGGGAGAGTTATCATTGAGCGCAGGTTTATTCATGATGGCGATTACCGAATTCACTTCAAACAATATTTGTTTGAACCATAATTCATACGCCTGGTGAATGATGATGAAAAGCATTTCATCGTGTGCAGGTATTTTTCCGTCCTTGAAACTCTCGGGGTCCTGCGCACCCGTGATCTTATCCAGCTGCAGGTAATCTGCGTAATAAACGGCTTTATTTTCCATAACGGCTAATTAGTGAGCAAACTTACAGAATTGTATAGCGGTATCAATAGCTGCGGGTAAAAATGATTTTCCTTAAATTTGCACCCCATCCTTTGTTTTGATGCCCGGGCCTGCAGAGGGCGGCAGTACAAGAGATGACAACAAAAAAATTATGGGAAGAATATTTGAAGTAAGAAAAAGCAGCATGTTTGCCCGCTGGGATAAGATGGCAAAGAATTTTACCCGTATCGGTAAGGAAATTGCCATTGCAGTAAAAGCCGCGGGCCCCGAGCCGGATAATAACCCTGCATTAAGAAGGTGCTACCTCAATGCTAAAGCCTGTAATATGCCCAAAGACCGTGTAGAAGCGGCCATCAAAAGGGCGATGGGGAAAGATACCAGCAATTATGAAGAAGTGATGTATGAAGGATATGCGCCGCATGGCATTGCCGTGCTGGTAGAAACTGCTACTGACAACCCAACACGTACAGTTGCCAATGTAAGGATGCATTTTACAAAGGGGCAGGGTGCATTGGGCACCAGTGGCAGTGTTGCTTTTGGCTTTACCCATATGAGTGAATTTAAAATAAAGAACAC
>JAYWAN010000172.1:0-26595 GCA_043782405.1 Chitinophagaceae bacterium | reverse complement strand
CTCAACATTGTTACCAATTGCCCACGGTGATACGTACCATGGTTAAAAAGGTGCAGCAGCATCTCATATACCGGCTGTTTAAATTGTTCCTTCTTGGTATTCTGGTAGGCAAAAACATGTTGCAGATGTACATCCGTGGCATTATCCACCCAATCCTTCCATTCGGTTGATTGCTGATCAAGTTTTTTCATCAGTTCGGCAAAGCTGCCGGTGAAATCTTCACTGGGAGTAATAATCTTTTCACTGAGTTTTAAACGCTGCCACCAGATAGATTCCGCATCCCACATATGCAACACCGTTTTTTTAATGGAAGAAAAACTGCTGGCAATTTCCCTGTTGATCTGGTCATCCGAAAGATTATTGATACAATCAAATATGCGCTGGTTGGCCCAAATATTATAAGCGGCATATTGTTGCAGTATTTGCTTCATGGTTTTTCTTATTTTTACTGTCGAATGTAATTATTCTGCCGGCATCTTTCACCTTTAATTATCAACAATGTCCGATAAAAAATTTCCCTTCACCGGTTTCAGTTCTGTTGCCGTTCATGGCGGCCACCAGGATGATCCCAATTACGCTCACCTTACACCCATTTATGCCAGCAGCACTTATGTTTTTGATGAAGCTGAGCAGGGCATGCGCAGATTCAGCGGTGATGAAAAAGGTTATATATACAGCCGTTGGGGAAATCCCACGATCACCGAAGCGGAAGAAAAAATTTCAGCGTTGGAAAGTTTTGGTATCTCGGATCAGAACGGGTCACCACTTGAATTGAAAACAATTTTACATTCCAGCGGTATGGCTGCAATAAGCACATTGCTGATCGGTACATTGAAAGCGGGCGATAAAATTTTAACACATTACTCTTTATACGGTGGTACTCAGGAACTGGTGGAAAAAATTTTACCGCCATTGGGAATTGAAGCCATTATTGTTGACCTGCGTGATTTGAACAAAGCAGCAGATGCAATAAAAGCAGATAAGCAGATAAAAATGCTTTACCTCGAAACACCTGCCAATCCTACCATCCAGTGTGTGGATATTGAAGAACTTACCAATCTTGCGAAAGCAAATAATTTAATTGTAGCGGTTGATAATACTTTCGCAACACCTTATCTGCAACAACCCTTCCGGTATGGTGTGGATTATGTTTTTCACAGCACTACAAAATTTTTGAACGGCCATGGTACGGCTATCGGTGGTGCACTGGTGGGCAAAGACATTGAACACATGAACGGCCGTATCACCAAAGTGCATCGTTTACTGGGAGGAAACAGTAATCCTTTTGATGCATTCTTATTGACCATCGGGATGAAAACGCTGGAAGTACGCATGGAACGCCATTGCCATAATGCAATGGAAGTGGCGGCATTTTTAGAGCAGCACCCTGCAGTGAGCAAAGTGAATTATACGGGCCTTGCTTCTCATCCCGATCATTATACTGCATTAAAACAAATGCGTCATCCTGGCGCTATGCTGAGTTTTGAAATGAAAGGCGGACTGGCCGCTGCAAAAAAATTTATTGACAAACTGCAGATGTGTATACGGGCAGTTTCACTGGGCACCTGCGATACCTTGTTATCTCATCCGGCAAGTATGTCGCACCATGGCATTCCAAAAGAAAAGAGAGAACAATATGGCATCACTGATGGGTTGATTCGAATGAGTGTAGGGATAGAAAATATAGCCGATATTTTAATGGACCTGGGCCAGGCATTGTAAGCTGCTAACAGGGGTAAATTATACAAGAATGGTAGTAAAAATTCGACAAGCTGAACAGGCAGATTGTGAACGTATGATGCAATTAATTCATGAATTAGCCGTTTATGAGAGAGAACCGGCGGCTGTTACCGTCGATTTTGGCCATTTTGTAGAAAGTGGTTTCGGTGAAAAACCGGTCTGGTACGCTTTTGTGGCTGAATTGGAGGGAAGAGTAGAGGGATTTGCATTGTACTATATCCGTTACTCCACCTGGAAAGGCCAAAGAATGTACCTCGAAGATTTTTTAGTTGCAGAAAAAATGAGGGGTCATGGAATAGGCAAACTATTATTTGACCGGCTGATAGAAGAATGCAAAGTGAAAAGATACAGTGGCCTTGTTTGGCAGGTGCTTGACTGGAATGAGCCCGCTATTAATTTTTATAAAAAATTTGATGGCGTTACAATAGAAAAAGGCTGGTTGAATTGCAGCCTCCCTACTGTGTGATTTGATTTGAACTTTGAATAAAAATTTTAGATTTAATTATTTATAATTTTTTTTAAAACCCTAATATCCTAATCCTGATGAAACCTTACTACCCTGTAAGAATTTGTGGCATTACCATAATGCTCCTGTTCGCCTCCCTTTTTTATTCCTGCAGCAAGACCGATGTATATGAAAATTACAATCATGAAGATATGCAGTCGCAGAACAGCGGCGCAACAATCATCTCTTCTGTATCAGGTTTTGTAACCGATGCTACAGACCAGCCGGTTGCCGGTGCAAGCGTACAGGCAGGCAGCATTTCAACCATCACCGATCAATACGGTTACTTCGAAATAAATAATGCAGCCGTAACACAAAATACAGCCGTAGTGACTGTTATTGAACCCGGTTATTTCAAGGGCATCAAAACTTATATCGCAACAGCAGGTGAAGATGCTTTCTTCAGGATAAAATTAATTCCTAAAACAATTGCAGGCACCATTAACGGAGCATCTGGTGGTACTGTTTCTGTAAATAATGATTTGAATATTTCGTTTATGCCCGGTGGTATTATTGATGCTTCAACCGGAGCAGCGTATACAGGTACAGTGAATGTAGCCGCTTTTTGGATCAACCCGGCAGCTGGTGACCTTAACCGGATCATGCCGGGCGACCTCAGGGGTATTGCGGCAGATGGAACGGTAAAAGGCCTCACCACTTATGGCATGGCTGCAGTTGAACTTACCGGTACTTCCGGCGAATTACTGCAGATCGCCCCCGGTAAAAAAGCAAAACTCACCATGACGATACCTGCATCAGCCATCGCTTATGCACCTGCGTCTATCCCTTTATGGTACTTTGATGAAAAACTGGGTTTATGGGCCGAACAGGGCATTGCAATAAAAACAGGCAATTCCTACAGCGGCGATGTAAGCCATTTTTCTTTCTGGAACCTGGATGATCCTGCACCAACCGTTCGCTTCAATTGCACGGTTACCGATGAAGCAGGCAACCCGTTGAAAAATGCCCTGATAAAGATTTCTTCGGTGAGCAATCCAAATTGTGCCGGCTGGGGCTTTACTAACGGAGAAGGTTATGCGTCTGGGCCGGTTCCGGCCAATTTGCCCCTGCTCCTGGAAGTGATGGGCGATGCAGCATGCAATACGCCGGTATTTGTACAGCACTTTACAACAACCAACAGCGATATCTTCTTAGGAAAAATAAGAGCAAGCGCTACTGCAGGAATAGCAACAGTAACAGGAAATATGACCGACTGTAACGACAGGGCCATCATCAATGGTTGTGTTATACTGCAAAAGAACGACGATTATTTCAGGTATCCCCTTGATAAGAACGGCGCTTACCATTTCAACACATTGTTATGCAATAATACCGCTATCGTTAACCTGATGGCGTATGATGCAAACGCTGCAGTTTACAGCCTACCGGCCAATTATACACTGGTGAGTGGTAAAACTACCCATGTTGATCTTAAAGCTTGTGGCAATGCAGGCGATGGGCAATTCATTAAATATACCATCAATGGTGTGCCCCATTGTTTTACCGCACCCGCTGCCAGTTTTGCGCCGGTAACACCCGGTACTTATTTCACCATCGCCGTTTCTAACAGTGACCATGAAGAAGCAGGCTTCCAGTTTCCGGTAACAGCTATTGCCAACAACAATTCCGGTGCATTAACTTATTTTACTGCAAGCCAGGCGAATGAGCCATTAACGGTTGTTTCCCCGGTACAGGTAAACATTACAGAACAGGGTACCGGCAACCAGGTTATTGCCGGTAATTTTTCAGGAACATTCAAAGGCCCTGCACCAAATAATAAATCATACACTATCAGCTGCAGCTTCAGGATAAGATGCCAGCAATAAAATAGAAAAATATTTATAAAGCCCTGGTTAATCCGGGGCTTTTTTTATGCTTTTTCCCATTTACAAACACTGCTTATCGTACCTTTGCTACCTCAAATAAGCATAGCTGGCCAGGGGGAACCATCGGGTCAATTTGCCTGCTAAAGAGATAAGTACAGGAGTGATTGATTCTTCCTCTTTTACTAAAGATTAAAAATTAACAAACAACCGTTGCCAATGAAGCTGAATAGCGATCCAAAGGCCCGGTTCATAAAAAAATATAATGGCAGAAAAAATTTCAATGGGTTTCGGCGGAAAATTAAATGTCCCCAACCATCCCACTATTCCTTTCATTGAAGGCGATGGCATTGGCCCCGATATCTGGAAAGCAGCAGTAAGGGTTTTTGATGCAGCGATACAAAAAGCATACGATGGCGAAAAGAAGATCGGGTGGATGAAGGTATTGGCCGGGCAGGAAGCTTTTGATTCAACCGGCTCCTGGATGCCCGATGCGACCATGGATGCTTTCCGGAAATATTTATTATCGATCAAAGGGCCACTAACGACACCGGTTGGGGGCGGAATAAGAAGCCTGAATGTTGCATTGCGACAGGAACTTGACCTTTATGTTTGTCTCAGGCCTGTAAAATATTTTGAAGGCGTACCCTCTCCCATGTGGCATCCCGAAAAAGTGAACATGGTCATCTTCCGCGAAAACACCGAAGACATTTATGCCGGTATCGAATACATGACGGGCACGCCCGAAGCAAAAAAGTTGCTGGATTTTTTAGTGAATGAGATGGGTGTGAAAAGTATCCGTTTTCCCGAAACAACTTCATTTGGCATTAAACCGGTAAGTAAAGAAGGCAGTGAGCGTTTGATACGTGCAGCCATCAAATACGCCATCGAAAATAAAATGCCCAGTGTAACGATCGTGCACAAAGGCAATATCATGAAATTTACCGAAGGTGCATTCAAGAACTGGGGATACGAACTGGCAGAACGTGAATTTGCCGATAAAGTTTATACTTGGAACCAATGGGAAGCCACCAAAAAAGAAAGTGGTGAAGCCGTTGCCAATGAAGAGATGAAAGTGGCAGGCATCGGGCATAAAGTAATTATCAAAGACGCTATCGCTGATAATTTTTTGCAGCAGGCATTACTGGCACCGCAGGATTATTCTGTGATAGCTACATTGAATTTAAATGGCGATTATATCAGCGATGCATTGGCGGCGCAGGTGGGCGGCATCGGTATTGCTCCAGGTGCAAACATTAATTATTTAACAGGTCATGCTGTTTTTGAAGCCACACATGGTACGGCGCCCCGCTTTGCCAATACCAATACAATGAACCCTTCATCAGTAATATTAAGTGGTGTGATGATGCTGGAATACATGGGCTGGAGGGATGCTGCGGAAATGATCACTAATGCTGTGGGCAAAACGATACGCAGTAAAAAAGTAACGATAGATTTTCACAAACTGATGGAAGGCGCAACACTCCTGAAAACAAGCGAGTTTGGGGATGAAGTGATAAAGAATCTGTAAGATGGAACGCTGTTCATCATGAAAATCCACGGACCATCTATCGCTTCCCTTTCTTACATTTGCACTTCTTAAAACACATTTCCCATGGCAAAAATTAAAGTTGCAAACCCCGTAGTAGAACTCGATGGCGATGAAATGACCCGTATCATCTGGAAATTTATTAAGGATAAACTGATCCTTCCTTACCTGGATGTGCCTATCCAATATTATGACCTGGGCATGGAATACCGCGATGAGACCAATGACCAGGTTACCATTGATGCAGCCAATGCCATTAAAGCCTGCGGCGTAGGTATCAAATGTGCTACCATCACCCCCGATGAAGCAAGGGTAAAAGAATTCAACCTGAAACAAATGTGGAAGAGCCCCAATGGTACCATCCGTAATATTTTGGATGGTACCGTTTTTCGCGAGCCCATCGTGATGCAGAATGTACCGAGGCTAGTGACCAACTGGACGGCCCCTATCATTGTTGGCCGTCATGCCTTCGGTGATCAGTATCGTGCTACCGATACCGTTATTAAAGGCAAAGGGAAATTAACCATGACATTTACGCCCGAAAGTGGTGATGATGCACAGGTTTTTGAAGTATACAATTATAAAGGTGATGGTGTAGCACTTTGCATGTATAACACCGATGAAAGCATCTATGGTTTTGCAAGAAGCTGTTTCAATATGGCGTTGAGTAAAAAATGGCCCCTGTATCTTTCTACAAAGAATACCATCCTTAAGAAATACGACGGCAGGTTCAAAGACATTTTTGAAGAAGTGTATCAAAATGAATTTAAAGCATCCTTTACAGTTGCAAACATCGTTTACGAACATCGTTTAATAGATGATATGGTTGCCAGTGCATTAAAATGGAATGGAAATTTTGTATGGGCCTGTAAAAATTATGACGGAGACGTACAGAGCGATACCGTAGCACAGGGATTTGGCAGCCTGGGTTTGATGACCTCTGTTTTGGTTACGCCTGATGGCAATACCATGGAAGCAGAAGCTGCACACGGAACCGTAACCCGGCATTACCGCGATCACCAGGCGGGTAAACCAACAAGTACTAATCCTATTGCATCCATTTTTGCCTGGACAAGGGGCCTTGCCTTCCGCGGTAAATTAGACAGCAACCAGCCGTTGATCGATTTTTGCCTGGCATTGGAAAAAGTTTGCATCGAAACCGTAGAGAGTGGCAGGATGACGAAAGACCTTGCTGTTTGTATACACGGGAATAAAGTAAATCACGGTGAACATTATTTATACACCGAGGAGTTTTTAGATGCTATTGATGAAAATTTGAAAAAGAAAATGGCATTATAGTATTAATTAATGATCAACAATAAAAAATGCGTCTTGCTTACAGGCGCATTTTTTATTTGCGCCTGTACAACATACCCTGTGCTAAATTGATTACCTTGTGAGGAATAGATTTTATGGAAACACAAAAAGAAATACGCCTCGCTGTTTTAATTGATGCCGATAATGTGCCTTACTCCAATGTAAAAGGGGTGATGGAAGAAATTGCTAAGTACGGCACACCAACTTTTAAAAGAATTTACGGCGACTGGACAAAGCCTACTGTATCGGGGTGGAAAAATGTATTGCTCGAAAATGCCATTACACCCATACAGCAATATAGTTATACCAGCGGGAAAAACTCAAGTGATTCTGCATTGATCATTGATGCAATGGATATTTTATATTCCGGTAAAGTAGATGGGTTCTGTATCATCAGCAGCGACAGTGATTTTACCCGCCTCGCAACAAGGCTGAGGGAAGCAGGCATGAAAGTCTTTGGTATCGGCCAAAGAAAAACACCCACACCTTTTATTACCGCATGTGATAAATTCATCTACATGGAGATCATTGCAGTACCCGAAACAGCAGAAACAGATCCCATTAAAACAAAGACCAGTAAACCTGCCCCTAAAGCTTCAGTTGATAAGCTCAATAAAGAAACCATCAAATTAATTGCTTCAACAATTGATGACCTTGCCGATGAGAATGGCTGGGCATTCTTAGGCGATGTAGGTAACCTGTTGTTAAAAAAGCAACCTAACTTCGACCCCAGGAATTATGGTTTTTTAAAATTAACCCCATTGATAAAATCCCTTTTGCAATTTGAAATTGATAAAAGGGAAACGGATAAGGCGGGGATAAAGCTGGTGTATATACGCAACAAGAGCTGAAGGTGAATGGTTCATGATTCCTTATCTACCCGCTTAGTTCCAATATAAAGCTCATATTCCAGCAAGCGGCAATCTATCTTACTCGTATAAAACTCAATACGGCGGCTGGGTTTCAACCCTATTTTTTTGGCGAGCTCAAGATTACCGGTAAAGATATATCCGCCATAACCCTTGCATTTCTTTTTCATGAAATCGCCTATACGCCTGTACGTTAGTTCAAGTTCTTCTTCCACACCAAGGCGGTCGCCATATTCCGGGTTAAAATATATTACACCGGTTTCTTCCGGGATAGGTGTTTCTTCAAAATCGCAAACAGCAAATTCAATATATTCCTCCACACCTGCAATACCTGCATTTACTTTCGAGATGTTGACAGCATCTTCGCTGATATCGGTAGCAATAACTTTTAAACCAGGTACATCCTGTACCTGCTGCTCCAGTTTTTTAAATTCGTTCAAATAATATTCTTCTTTATAACCAACCAGGTGCATAAATGCATAATTGAACCGCAACAAACCGGGCTTACGATTGGTGGCTAACAATACCGCTTCAATGGCAAGCGTACCCGAACCGCACATGGGATTGATAAATGCAGACCGCCTGTCCCACTTACCCGCCAGCAAAGTAGCAGCAGCAAGTGATTCCAGCATAGGTGCTTTACCCGGAATTTTCCGGTAACCATGTTTGGATAATGTTTCACCGGATGTGTCAATAAAGATCTCTGCCAGCGATTCTTTCCAGTATAAATGAATAACGGTTTTATCAAGTTCCGGTCCCGAGTTTGGCCTTTCGCCCGTCTTATTGCGAAAGTGGTCCACAATCGCATCTTTCACCCTTACATTAGCGAATAAGGAATTATTGATAGTGGGATTATCAACATTACTGCTGATGGAAAAATATCCATCTACTGCAAGGATATTTTCCCATGGAAGGTCAATCAAGGTTTTATACAGTTCATCTGCATTGATGGCATTGAATTCTTTTATTGAAAACAATACCTGGCTGGCACAGCGCAGATTCAAATTCAGCCTGATACAATCCAAAAGGGTTCCATTCAATTCCACTCCTGTTTTAAAAACGCGTACTGGTTTGTAACCCAGTCCGGCTATTTCCATCTGTAAAAATGGCGATAAACGGTTGCTGCAGGTGATGATGATGCGACTGCTGGTATTGAAGATAGGCATCTGCAAACTTAATTTAAAATACGGTTAGCTAAGAGTACAAAAAAGAAAAAGAGAGAAGGAGTTTAATACTAGCGCTTTTTCCAGCTTTTCTCTTTTAACCTCTTAGTCAAAACCTCACGGCTGTGCTTTATATTTGTAGTATGTTAACCATCAGCAATCGCGGTCTTCAAATGCCCGCATCCCCGATAAGAAAACTGGTTCCTTATGCAGAAGCTGCAAAAAAGAAAGGCACCAAAGTATTTCATTTAAATATTGGCCAACCCGATATTGAAACACCGAAGCAATGCCTGGATGCTGTACGGCAGGCCGATTTTAAAGTATTGGAATACAGTCATAGTGCAGGCAATGAAAGCTATCGAAAAAAATTAGTGCAGTATTATAAAAGAGTGGGTATTGATATAACACCCGAACAGATCATTGTTACCACCGGGGGAAGTGAAGCCATTTTATTTGGTTTCATGGCCTGTATGGATAGTGGTGATGAAGTGATCATCCCCGAACCTTTTTATGCCAATTACAATGGTTTTGCCGTGGAAGCCGGTGTTATTGTGAAGCCCATCACATCTGCCATTGAAACAGGTTTTGCTTTACCACCTATCGAAGATTTTGAAAAAGCCATCACGCCAAAAACAAAAGCGATCGTTATCTGTAATCCTAATAATCCCACCGGTTATTTGTACAGTGGGGAAGAGATGGAAGTGCTGAAACAGATCATCATCAAACACAACCTGTATTTATTTGCAGATGAAGCTTACCGCGAATTTTGTTACGAAGGCGTGCATACCAGTGCCATGCACCTTACCGGCGTGGATGACAATATAGTTTTGATGGATACCATCAGTAAAAGGTACAGTGCCTGTGGCGGGCGTATAGGCGCATTCGTTACCAGGAATAAGAATTTACTGGACGCTGCCATGAAATTTGCACAGGCAAGGTTAAGTCCGCCCTCCTTTGCACAGATACTTGGTGAAGCAGCGGTTGACCTCCCCGATAATTATTTCGACACCACCAAGGCAGAATACAAATTACGTCGCGATACCATTGTACAAAGGCTGAATAATATACCGGGCGTTTTTTGTCCCAATCCCGGTGGCGCTTTTTATGCAATGGCAAAATTACCCATTGATGATTCGGATAAATTTTGCCAGTGGCTGTTGGAATCATTTTCTTACAATGGGCAAACGGTAATGCTGGCACCTGCTACGGGATTTTACGGAACACCGGGATTAGGCAAACAGGAAGTAAGGCTGGCCTATGTATTAAATGTTGGTGCCATTAATGCGGCGATGGATTGTTTGGAAAAGGCCCTGGAAGAATACCCGGGAAGAATCTAATGAGCAAGTGGGAAAATATGCAGATGTGCAAATATTTTAAAATTAAAGGACTAATCAAACTACAAATAGCTCTTCGGCTTGGGGGAATTTGTAAATTGTCTCATTTGCCCATTGGCATATTTTCGAGCTAACAAATTATTCAAACTGTAAACAACTCTTCAACTCGAATAAATTTGCACATTGCTCCATTTGCAAATTTGCACATTACTTATTTATCTCCACCGTCCAACCGCTACCACTATACACATGATGCACTTCCGAAAAACTTTCCATGTTCAGGGCAAAGGACACCTGCAATAAACTATTCAGGTATAGCAATGGTTTACCTTTTGCAACAACACCAAATGTTTCTGCATAAGGCATCTTCCCTTCATAAATTTTTTTTGTGCTGTGATAAATGATCACATTCACCATATCTCCCACTTTTGCATCCAGCTGTTTAAAAAGATCGTCGGGGATATTCGTCCAGATATTACCATACTGTATATCCAGGATCGCAATGGTGCCTTTTATTTTCTTCCCTTCCATTGCGGCTTTCTGGTAGGGGATGCTAACCACCTGGCTGGGCAATAGCGGACCCACCTGTTCAAAACTGATGGCCCCTGCTGCAAGCCTTGCTGCAGTATACGCATATACATCCCGGCCGTGAAATGTGTATGATTTTTCTGAACCTTTTCTCCGGTTAACGGCTTCATCAATTTCCCGGATAGCTGAAATGCCCAGTGATGACGCAACCAATGTAAGTGCACCGTTATCAGGTGTAACAATAAAATGCCCTGAATTTGTTTTAAGCACAACAGATTTTCGCTTTGTGCCCACACCCGGGTCTACCACCGAAACAAATACCGTACCAGCAGGCCAGTAACTAACGGTTTGCTCTAAACGATAAGCGGCTTCCCAGATATTGTAAGCAGGTATCTCATGGGTAAGGTCGTACAGTTTAAGGTCGTTTGAAACACTCATCGCCACACCCTTCATTGCGGATACAGCGCCGTCCTTCAATCCAAAATCTGATTGAAAGACAAGCATTTTATTCTGGGCCGGGGAAACAAGTGTTAGTGCTGTCAATAAAGAAGTGCAGCAAAACAGTTGGTAATATTTTTTCATGATGCTGGTAAATGGCAATTACCGTTTGCCTATTGCTTAATTATTTTCCAAAATTAAAAGCGAGCTTACTGAACAACCTCATCCCGTTAATACCCATCTGCACCGATTCCCATGGCCCGCCGGCTTCATTGTCGAATGATTCGTAGCGTGCATTGGGCACAGCAGCAAAATCGGGGTGTACATTAAATATATTATCGGCACCAATAAAAAAGCTTACACATTTTGAGAACCTGTACGAAGCAAAGATATCGGTGGTCATTTTTGCTTTATAATTAAATACTTCTTTGGCAACATGTACCTGGTCATTGTACCCGTCTATATCAACATAGGGATCAATTCCTGTAAAGCTTCCCGAGATAGATGGATCTCCCGGGCCGCCGGTACCTGCAGCACTTGCCAGGCCGGTCCAGCCAAAGCCCAGTGATTTCATATTGCCATAATAAGTGAAATGTGCCCCCACGCCTATTTTCTTAATATCATATTCCAAACTCAATGCAAACTTACCCGCAGGCGCAGACGCTAACAGGAATGCTTCTTCCCTGTCGCTGAAAAATGTTTTACGGTGACGGTAGCTGTCATCCAGTGCTACAGGCACATGTACCGCATCAACTTTCATGTGCTGGAAGTTTCCTGCCAGTAACGCTTTAAAGCTTTGGCCATTCCATTTTTTGGTGTAGTCAACAACAATATCCAATCCGTAGTTGGTGGTGTTAACGGCATTATCGAAGAACTGTGCCGTTTGTACGCCAATGGAAGCCAGCTTTGAAGTGAATGCTGCCGGTAAAGTAGGATCATCCTTATCAAACAAACCCGATAACACGATCCTGTCCTTCACTTTCACCATATATCCATCCATCGTGAACGTCAGGTTCCTTATTGGTTTCCAGGTACCGCCTACACTGGCATTGAATGATGTTTCCTGTTTCAGGTCGGGGATGCCGGCTGCTTTTGTAATATCATCCCCATTCCTTGCAATACGTGATTGCACCAATGCCCCGCCGCTGAATGATGTGAGTGTATTGCTAAAATTGATCTGTTGCAAAGATGGCGCCCTGAAACCCGTACTGAGCGAACCTCTTATGTTAAGGTTACTCATCAACTTATAACGGCTGGCCAGTTTGAATGTGGCAACCGAACCAAAATCAGAAAAATCTTCAAAACGTACAGCCCCGTCTACCAGCCATTCCGGCGACACATTTAATTCCGCATCGGCATAGGCGCTTAAATTATTGCGTGATTTTTTTATCACGTCACTCGGACTGAAACCAGGGAATCCCTGCGATCCTGGCGCTTGCCCGTAGGCGTTAGGGTAAGCAAGGTAAGAAGCTTCTTCTCCTTTGTAGATGGTGTAATATTCATACCTGAACTCGGCACCTAAACCAAGGTTAAGCCCGCTGGCAATGGACTTAAAAGCCTTGCTGAAATCTGCATTCACTGTGTTTTGCAGAAAATTAAAACCACCGTCATCAAAATGAGTATGGCGCATGGCACCGGGAATCAAAATTTGGGAAGCATTATAGGTCTTATCGCCATAATAATGGAAATCATTACGCCCCAGTGTATTACTGAAATCCCAGTTCCATCCCCTACTGCATTTACCTTTCAAACCCGTTGCAATGGAAACATCCTGGATGATGGTTTGGATATGCGGGTTGTAATAAGTTTCACCATCAGTGGAAACACGCATGATCTCCGGGTCAAAGACAAGGTTACCCGAACCATTTATAGGAAAACGGTCGGGCCTTGCACTGTAATTCCTTGTGTAGGCAAATGCATCGGATGATTTATGATTATAACCTCCAAAAGAATAGAAGGTCATTTTTTTATTGGCATTAACCGGTATTTCCATATTGTACATGCCGCCTGCGGTGGTAACAGAACCATCTCCAAAAGCCCTTCTGCCCGAATTGAGCGGCAATGCCTTTGAGTTGGTGGCCACATTGGTATCAGCAACCTGCCGGTATGTTTTTGCCTGCTTTAAAAAGTCAAAAGAAAAATTAATGAAGCCTCCGTTATCACCCAGTGCCAAACCATTGTTGGCGGAAAAACTATACGTGCCCCCGTCAAGCGGATGGCTGTAATAATATTGATTGCCATCCCTCGTTTTCCAGGCATTGTATTTATTATCATAATAACCGGCCCAGCCCGCATCGATCGTCCAGTGATTGATATCTTTTTTAAGGATGATATTCATTACGCCTGCCATTGCATCTGATCCGTATTGTGCAGAAGCGCCATCACGTAATATTTCGATCCTGTCTACAGCTGATTGCGGAAATGCATTAAGATCAGCGCCTGAATTACCCCTGCCCCTTGAACCGAACAATGCCACAAAAGCGGTCTGGTGGCGCCTTTTACCATTGATCAATACTAATGTCTGGTCGGGACCAAGTCCACGCAAGGTACCCAGGTCCACATGATCGGCACCATCAGCACCGCTCTGTTTATTATAATTGAATGAAGGCGCTGCCATATTTAAAACAGAAGTGAGGTCCATTTTTGCGGTAGGCAAACCTGCCTGGTTGATCTTAATAACGTCAACGGGTACTGCCGTTTCTGTTTTTGCCCTTGCTGCGCCGCGGGTACCCACAATTACCACATCCCCCAGGTCAACAGCTGCTGCTTCCAGTTGCACAGTGATTGCAGGTTGGCCTTTTAACGTAACCAGTTGTGCAGCATAACCAACACAGGTTATCTGCAGTACAGCATTCGCCCCTGCTGTAAGTTTACAAACGCCATCGCCATTGGTACTTCCCCCTTTGCCCGTTGCATTTATTTTAACCGTGGCATTGGAAACAGGGTTACCGGTTTTGGAATCAACTACAGTAACAGTAACTGGTTGCTGGGCAAAAAGAAGGCAGGAAAATAATGTAAGGCTAAGAGCGAGGGCTAGTTTTTTCATTGCAGGTGATATTTGGTTAGTTAATTGGACAGAATCAGATTATGACCGAAAATTACAGCTTATTAATGAAAGTATATTTAAGTACAGGCAACCTTTATTGAACATTCGCTGCTTTTTTGTGCATAACTGAAGGCAGGTATTTCTTTTTCCTTTTCTATTTTTATGCAATAACATTGCCTGTCATACAGATAATACCAAAAAAATATTTGTATGTCGATGAACCGAAAAACTGCCTTAATCCCCTTCCTGCTTTTAATAGCAGTTGTAATCCTGTCCCTGGTAATTCCATCAGTAACAAAACATACGGTTATATCACCTGCGCCCATTAGTGGTGCAGATACAGGATGGATGCTTACGGCCACCGCCCTGGTATTATTGATGACACCCGGTCTCGCTTTTTTTTATGGTGGAATGGTCAATAAAAAAAATGTCATCAGCACCATGCTGCAGAGTTTTATCAGTATGGCGGTGATTACTATCTTATGGGTGGTAGTGGGTTTTAGCCTTGCCTTCGGCGATTCAATTGGTGGTATCATCGGTAACCCGGCAAGTTTTTTTATGATGAAGGGCTTACAAAACACAAAGCCATGGGAACTTGCGCCTACCATTCCCCTGATATTATTTGCTTTTTACCAATTGAAGTTCGCCATCATTACACCTGCATTGATCACAGGCGCTTTTGCCGAAAGGATAAAATTCAGTTCTTATATTTTATTCATCTGCCTGTTCTGTATTTTTATTTATTGCCCGCTGGCACATGCTACCTGGCACCCCAATGGAATATTGTTCAAATATGGTGTATTGGATTTTGCAGGAGGTACCGTGGTACACATGAGTGCGGGTTGGGCCGCACTGGCCTGTGCCATTTACCTGAAAAAAAGAAAAGAAGCTATTCATACCCCTGCACGCATCACGTATGTGTTGTTGGGAACAGGATTACTTTGGTTTGGATGGTTTGGTTTTAATGCCGGCTCTGCTTTTGGGGCCAATAGTTTAGCCGTTACAGCATTAGCTACCACTACCACAGCCTCTGCTGCTGCTGCTTTCAGCTGGATCATCTTTGATGTTTTACGCGGGCGCAAACCATCGGCCATGGGTACCTGTATCGGCGCTGTTGTGGGATTGGTGGCCATTACACCTGCAGCCGGTTATATCAGTATTTCCCATTCACTAACGGTGGGGATTGTGAGCAGTATGGTAAGTAATATGATGGTAGAATGGCGCAGCAAGACTTCTATCGATGATACCCTTGATGTATTTCCCTGTCATGGTATTGGTGGCATGGTGGGCTTTATGCTTACCGCAGTCTTTGCCAACCAGGCCATCAACAGTGCCAACACCACCGGTAACGGCCTGCTATTTGGCGAAACGCATTTATTTATGGTACACTTTGTTTCCATGGTCGTTGTGTCGGCTTTTGTTTTTGGCGGTACATTCGTATTGCTGAAACTGACTGACCTTATCACACCATTACGGGTAAACGAAGCGGAGGAACTGGTAGGCCTTGATATCAGCCAGCATGGAGAGAAATTATGATAACGGGGTATCGCCCCGGCCGAGGTTCAAGAACCGGTTCAGGATGGTTATATCAGCACAATCCATTTACTTTGCAACCCCGACTCCTTAGCTCAGTTGGTTAGAGCTACTGACTCTTAATCAGTAGGCCCAGGGTTCGAGTCCCTGAGGAACCCTACTTTCATCATGGCTTCGGCGACCACGCCAACATTTTATGTAACTTCAACATCAAATCATTGTTCGGTTTGTTGAGTTTCACTATAAAAATTATCTGATAAAATGAAAGTCGCATTTCGTTCAAAATATGGTTCGCCGGAAGTTTTAAGTATCAAGGAGGTTGCCATACCAATTCCAAATGACAATGAAGTGCTGATAAGAATACATGCAACCACGGTAAACCGGAGCGATTGTCATTTACTTACAGGCAAGCCATTTCTCCTGAGGATTTTCACAGGGCTATTCAAACCAAAATTATCAACTACAGGAACAGACTTTGCCGGTCAAATTGCAGCAACAGGAAAAAACGTAACCGCTTTTAAAACGGGCGATAAGGTAATGGGTTTTGGTGGCGGCCTGTTAGGTATTGGATCTCATGCACAATACCTGCTATTGCCGGAAACCAAAGCGATAAAATTAGCTGTGAATATTCCGGGCAACTTAAATTATGAAGAAGCAGCGGCTTGCCTGGAAGGGGCATTCTATGCTGCCGGTGTCAGTTTTCTGCATCCAGGATCCGGGCAAAAAGCATTGGTTTATGGGGCTACAGGCGCCATTGGTTCATCCTATGTTCAGTTTTTAAAATTTTATGGTGTATATATTACAGCAGTATGCAGGGAAGAACACAGCGAATTGATAAGATCACTTGGTGCCGATAAAGTGATCGATTATACAAAGGAGGATTTTACAAAAGATACAGAGCGATATGATTTTGTTTTGGACGCGGTGGGTAAAAGTAGTTTTGCCAGGTGCAAACCCCTGCTGAAAAAAAAAGGGATTTATATGTCGTCTGGCGGGATGGAAAATTTGTTCCTGGTATTATTTACCCCATTATTTGGTAGAAAAAAAGTCGTTTTCAAATCTTTTAAGCGCATTAAGCCGGGATTGGATTTTATTAAAGCGCTGATTGAAAAAGGAAGCTTCAGGCCGGTTATAGACAGAAGCTATCCCATTGATAAAATAGCTGAAGCATTTACCTACGTGGCGACAGGTCAAAAAAAAGGTAATGTTATTATTACGATGGATGCTTAAATATCATAGTTACCGGATGCAGCAATATTATTGCTGTGGCCAGTTTAAAACTGATGGCTGACCGCAGGTAAATAAAAGCCCCCCGATAAGATCGGAGGGCCATACTGTTTATTTTCCAACAATCATTTCGCTCCCGGCGGGCAATTCTTCCTTAAGAAAGTGGTGTATAAAGTTGAAAGATGTTTTCTTGTACCCGGCCCTTCAGAAATATTATGGGTACGGTTGGGATAAGGCATGTACTGGAATTGTTTATTGTATTTTATCAATTCGTTCACCAGTACTTCGGCATTGGAGAAATGAACATTATCATCGCCAGTACCATGTATGTACAATAAATTCCCCACCAGGTTTTTGGCATAAGTAATGGGCGAGCCATTTACAAAATCTTCTTTATTCTCCTGTGGTAAACCCATATAACGTTCCTGGTAAACATTATCATAAAATAATTGATTGCCTACGGCTGCAATGGCAATACCGGTCTGGAATAATTCGGGGAATTGAAACATAAGGTTAAGTGTAGACGAACCTCCGCCGCTCCATCCCCATACAGCCAGTCGGTCCTTGTCGAAATAAGTTTTTTGTGATAGCAGCTTTTTAAATCCCATCGCCATATCCCTGATATTGATGGTACCTATCTTGCGGTAGATCGCTTTGCGCCATGCCGCGCCTTTTAGCATTGGTGTGCCGCGGTTATCAATGGCCACCTGCACATATCCATCGGCACGCATATCCCCGTCGTACAAAAAATTATTCTGGCCACCGTAACTGTCTTCAACAGTAGAAGCAGCGGGCTCACCATATACAGAAAATACTACCGGGTATTTTTTGCTGGGATCAAAATTCTTTGGCTTGTTGATCCATGCATCGAGTGTTACATTATCGTCAGTGGTCACCTGCAGATATTCTATATCAACATCAATATCCGTTTTTACCAATGCAGCAATACTCTTTGCGGCATTGATGGGCTTATTATCCGGCAGGGTTATCCATTCCCTTACTTCAGGTGTTTTGTAATTGGAAAAAGTATGCGTGGCAAATTTTCCTCCCGGTGAAATACTGTAATCATGCGTGCCCTTCAGGTCGGCGGCGCTTAATAATTCAGGGTCATTATTATTCATTTTCACTTTAACAGCGCCAACCGGCATTTTTTTATTTTCAATTTTTATCCGGTACAGGTATTTCTGCGTAGCGCTATTTGGTGATGCGGTGAAATAGATATAATTATTGGTTTGGTCAATACATTTTATAACATCAATATCATAATTACCTTTGGTTAGCAGGGTTTCTGTTTTACCATCTCGGCTTATTTTATAAATATGGCGCCATCCGTCTTTTTCACTGATCCAGATAAAATCCTGCCCGTTATTGATCCAGTCGAAGCCCCCGGGTTCGCCAAAAATATCAGCGGAGTTAAGGTCAACCCAGGCTTTATCATGATCGGTCCAAACTGTCCGTGCAGTCGCATCAGCCGTATTGCAATAAATCAGTTTGCTTTCCTGTTGCTTACGGTCCAGTTGCTGTACCATCAATTCATTGGGGCCGCTCCATTCCATACGGGTCAAATAATGTTGTTGCAGATCGCCCTCTATGTTCATCCAGGTGATGGCGCCTCCATTTACATTAACTACACCTATGCGTACCGGTGATGGTGGTTCGCCCACTTTGGGATATTCTACGGGTATCACTTGCGAGTAATTGCTATCGGTGGTATTCAGCATATAATAGTCGCGAATCTTGGTGGCATCCACCTGCCAAAAAGCGATCTTGCTGCCATCAGGGCTCCAGCGGAAGCCGTCCCTGCAGCCAAATTCTTCTTCATATACCCAGTCGAATGTGCCGTTGATGAGTTTTCGTGTACCGTCCTGCGTTAGTTTAGTAAGCTGGCCGGTTGCAATATCTTCTGCAAACAGGTTGTGCTCGCTTACATAAGCGCATTTCTTTCCATCGGGCGAAAGTTTAGCAAACATCAGCGATTGAGCCGGAAGGCTTTTGCCCAGTTGTGTCAATTTATTATTGGCAATATCCAATACCCAGTAATCGCCACGGGTATTAAAGCGCCATACTTTTGCCGTATGGGTAAAAATGAGCAGTTTGGAATTGTCGTTACTGAAAGCGTAAGATTGTGGGGTTAACTGTTTTGCTGCGCCAACGGGCGTCAACTGTTCTTTTTTGATGAGTACGGTTTCTACTTCGGTCTTTGGGTCAATTTTTACGATGCCGCCATCTTTTGTCCTGGTATATGCATTACCGTCTGGCAGCCATTTAATGCCGCGTTGTGCAACTGCCAACTGGACGATGCAAAGCAACAGCACCAGTATCTTTACTATTTTTCCCTTCATAATGATGTTTTTAGGATTTAAAAATAAGGAAATACATGATGCAGGCCTTACCGTTGCTGTAAAAGGAATTAATTTCGGGTATGGAAAAGGAGAAACTCCGGCTGGATAAATATCTTTGGGCCATCCGCTTATTTAAAACACGGAGCCAGGCAGCTGCTGCCTGTGATACTGGGAAAGTTAAATACAACGGCGATAATGCAAAGGCTGCAAGGACAGTGAATGTGGGTGATGAGTATGAAATAAAGACGGAAGCAAAACGCTGGGTGATAAAAGTAACAGAATTACTCAGCCACCGGGTACAATATTCCGAAGCCATCAATTATTACAGTGATATTACACCCGTTGAAGAACTGGATAGGATAAAATTCCAGGCCGCCGTTTTTAATACAGGCAAGCGGATGAGTAAACAGGGACGGCCAACAAAAAAGGATAAGAGGGATATCGATGAGTTTATGGGTGGATAGGGATGGATGATGGGACGCAGATCATCATCCAGGTTTATAAATTCATCATTCGATATTCCCTGTTCGATAATTAATTTACTTTGTAAAATGAAAATAGATATCATAAGCGTTGTACCGGATCTTTTAGACGGCCCATTTACCCACTCCATTTTGAAAAGAGCGAAAGACAAAGGCCTCCTGGAAGTGAATGTGATCAATTTAAGAAACCACACCACGTATGCAAGGGCACAGGTGGATGATTATGCATTTGGCGGTGGTGCAGGTATGGTAATGATGATAGAACCACTGGTGAATGCAATTGAAAGTTTACAAAAGGATACTACCTATGATGAAGTGATCTATTTAAGTCCGGATGGGGAAACCTTTGATCAAAAAATGGCCAACAACTTATCATTGAAAAATAATTTACTGATGATCTGCGGGCATTACAAAGGAATTGACCAGCGGGTGAGGGACCATTTTATCACCAAAGAAATCTCTATCGGTGATTACGTATTGAGTGGTGGCGAACTTGCTGCCGCGGTTTTAACTGATGCCATCGGCCGGCTGATACCCGGAGTGCTCAATGATGAAACTTCTGCGCTGACCGATTCCTTCCAGGATAATTTACTGGCTCCTCCCGTTTATACCCGCCCCGAAGAATTCCGCGGATGGAAAGTGCCGGATGTTTTGTTAAGCGGCAATCATAAGTTGATAGAAGAATGGAGGCACAGCGAATCAATAAAGCGTACTGAAGAAAGGAGGCCGGATCTTTTAGATGATGCCGGATAAAATGCATACCATAAGAATCCGAAATTTTATTTTGAAATCTGCCCGGTACCTGTTATCCTTCCTTTTTCACCCACACATACTCCGCAAATCCCAGCAAGTCCCAAAAAATATTTCCCTGTAATTTTTTTCCTCTTAACCATTTTCCTGCAATGCGAAAAGGCATCGCCATGATGAACCAGGGGTTCCTGCGCAAGCCGCTTTTCAATACCTGGCACCCGTTATTTACAAACAGTGTTGATAATTCCTTTACCGAATAAACCCTCACGTGTGTTGCATCATCTTTAAAATTTAAAGTACCCTCCATAGAAGGAAGCCTGGTGCTTTTTTCGCCCGGGTATTCCACATACATGTATCCGCCGCTTTTTAATTTGGGCAATAACCCTTTTATCACTTCATCGCCATTATACAAATGCTCAATTACATGTACCATGTTAATGGCATCAAAATAATTATCAGGGATAGCCGAGAATTGGAGTTTGGTGAGGTCCATTTCATAAAACGCCTTCATCAGTTTAAAATCTTGGTCGTCGTTGTTATAGTCCCTTTCCATATCCACACCGTGGTATTCGCAGCCCGGGAAAACTCTTTTTGTTTTTGTAGCCGAATGATTGCCTGCACCAATATCAAGCAGGCTGAATGGCTTATTACCAAATGCCTTTTTTAAAAAAATAAATTTGGAAATAAAAGAAGAAGAGAAGGCTCTAAAGTTCATACGCAAAGATAAGTGCCCGCTTTAATAAAATATCCCGCAAAGACATTGAACCTACAAAGTTTTCCATTGTATTCTTCATATCATTGCGGGATACCGGTTATTTATTTTAATCAGCCTTTTTTATCCCGATCACAGGTAATGCTTTTTCTCTTATCAGCTGGTTGAATTTTACCAGGTCGTCTTCCATGATCTTTTTCAATTTATCCAGTTGCACATTGGCCTGTCCCGATAACTCTGCATAAGCATCTATCACCTGTTTAGCAGGTGCATTGTTTCCGCTGGAAGCAAAATCATATAAGCCCGATATCTTATCATCGAGGCGGATGGGGAAATTCAGTACATCCTGCCCGCTTTTGGCCTTGGTTTGGTGCAGGGCATCTTCTATCACTGTCATTTGTTTGTTAATAGTATCGGCCTGTTGTTTAATATCTTTTGGACAATCCTTTCCCTGCTTATCAACAAAATCATTGAGCTGCTTCCTGATATCGCGGATATTCTTTATCGCTTTCTGGATGTCAGAAAACTTATCACGCACAGTGATCAAAAAGTCAAACTGCGCTTCATAATCCTGTTGTGATACATTGTACACCGGGTTGGCTTTTATCACAAAATTTCCATTAACTGAATCTTTACCGGATATGATCTTATAGAAGTATTGCCCCGGCGCTGCCCTGGGGCCCGGCACAGCACCATGCCATAAAATGAGGCCTTCAATTTTTTCTGCGGGCGGGTAATTCATATTCCACACAAACTTGTTGAATCCCTTACTCACGTCTATTTTATCTTCTTTCTCCTTTGCATCGGTTGAAAAAGTTTTAATGAGCTTATTGTTCTTATCCAGTAGGCTGATACTTGTCTTTACAGAATCCGGAAGCTCCTTCACCCGGTAATTGATCACTGTACCGGCAGGTGGGTTCATCCCCGCATTTTTCGCATTTGCATTTTGAAAACCATCATAGCGATAAGCGTCATTTACCGGGAAGGCAAAAATATTTTTGTCAATGCCGGCATTTTCCTTTTGCTGCACCGGTGTAAGGTCGTCGAGCGACCAGAATGCACGGCCCTGTGTAGCAACGATAAGGTCATTTTCTTTTATGGTGAGGTCAGTTACAGGTACCATGGGCAAATTCAGCTGAAAGGGTTTCCAGTTGGCCCCGTCATCATAACTGATATACATGCCGTATTCTGTGCCGCAGTACAGTAATCCCGGCCTTCTTTTATCGGCCCTTATGCAGCGTGCAAAATGATTGGGCACTATACCATTTGTTATCTTCGTCCATGTGTTACCGTAATCTTCTGTCTTATAGATATAGGGTGTAAAATCATCGCTCTTGTATTTGGTGCCTACAAAATAAGCTTTGCCGTTTTTAAACGGACTTGTTTCCACGCAATTCCACATCATCCATTGCCCCGCATCTTTTGGTGTTACATTATTCCAATGCTGCCCGCCATCCCTGCTAAGCTGTACCAGTCCGTCGTCACTGCCCGTCCATAAAAGATCTTTTTCCAGAGATGATTCTGCTGCAGTAAAAATGGTGCAATACACTTCCACACCGGTATTGTCTTTTGTAATGGGGCCGCCACTTGAACGTTGCCTTATCTTATCATTGGTGGTGAGGTCGCCGCCCAGGGCGGTCCAGGAAGCTCCTTCATTTTCGCTGGCAAATAAAACATTGCCTGCGGCGTATAATTTTTTTGGATTATTGGGCGAAAAGAAAATGGGGAAATTCCATTGAAAACGGTATTTACTCATATCGGCACCGGCACCCAAAGGATCATCGGGCCAAACACTAACGGCACGGTTCTCGCCTGTTTTATGATCATAGCGTGAAATATAGCCGCTGTAATTTCCTCCATAAACAATATCCGGGTTCAATGGATCTGCCACCACATAACCACTCTCGGCACCTGCAGTGGGTTGCCAGTCATCCTGCGTAATCTGCCCGCCATCACTCCTCGATAATATCCTGACGGTAGAATTATCCTGCTGTGCTCCTAAAATCCTATATGGGTAATGGTTATCGGTACTCACCCGGTAAAACTGTGCCGTAGGCTGGTTATAATAAGTGCTCCAGTTATTGCCGCCATCAAAACTCGTTTGTGCGCCACCGTCATCACCAATAATCATGCGGTTGCCATCTTCAGGATCTATCCACAGGTCGTGGTGATCGCCATGGGGAGTGTTTATATTCTTAAAAGTTTTCCCGCCATCAATGCTTTTTAAAAAATTTACATTGAGTACATAGACAATATCTGCATTTTTAGGATCAACAAAAACCTTGCTGTAATACCATGCCCGCTGCCGGATACTGTTATCGCTGCTCTGTAATGTCCAAGTTTCCCCGCCATCATTGCTTACAAATAATCCGCCATTGGGGTTTTCCACCAGTGCATATAACTTATCGGTATTGGAAGGACTAACGGTAACGCCTACTATTCCCCAAAGGCCTTTGGGTAACCCCTTAGCGGAGGATATATTTTTCCAGGTATCACCGCCATCAATGCTTTTCCAGATGCCGCCCCCGTCGCCACCGCTTTCCAGGCTAAAAGGCGTACGCTGTATGCGCCAGGTGCCTGCGTATAAAGTGCCGGGGTTACCGGGTTCCATGATCAGGTCGCTGCAACCGGTTTGATCATTTACATACAATACTTTTTTCCATGATCTTCCACCATCGGTTGTTTTAAAGATTCCGCGTTCTTCATTGGGGCCAAACAGGTGCCCGATAGCTGCTACCCAGACAATATCAGGGTTCTTTGGATGAATAACGATGCGGATGATATGCCGGGTGTCTTTAAGCCCAAGGTTGCGCCAGCTTCTGCCGGCATCATCACTGCGCCATATTCCAAAACCTTCACTAACGTTTCCGCGTAACGTACTTTCGCCTTCGCCAACATACAGTACTGTATTATCACTGGGTGCCACGGCTACGCAACCGATGCTGCCGCCGAAATATTTATCGGTGATATTCTTCCAGTTGCTACCCCCATCGATGGTCTTCCATACGCCACCACCGGTATTGCCAAAGTAAAAAGTGTTCTTTTGTTTATTATCACCCGTTACAGCGCCGCTTCTTCCACCACGGAAGGGGCCCACCAGGCGGTATTTAATCTTACTGAACAGCGCACTGTCCTCATTATTAACAACAGGGACCTGTATTTTTTGGGAAAAGGAAAATGATGCAACAGACAATGTTGCAGCAAGCAGCAGTAGTTTTTTCATCCTGTTTAAATTAGAAGTGGAAGATACAAAATGCTGATTGGTTTCAAAAAAAAACTGTCCCTCAAGAGGGACAGTCATTGATACTTTATGTACTACTGTATTTAATTTGCCTTAAAAATATTTTCATCAACGGGTTTATTGACTTCAACAGAACTGAAAGTGATTGTACCACTCATGCCGGTTTGTGAATAGGGGAATACATAACCCTCGGGGGTCTTCTTAAAATCGGCATAAGTAGTTTCCACTTCTGTATCTGTTCCATTTATGTTCATTGTGGAAACTGATTTAACCTTGTAATAGGTTTTTGCATCGATATATAAAGTGGCGGATTTGCCGTTTTTATAAGTGATCTTTAGTTTATAGCAATCTGCATTATCTACTTTATCCTTTCCAAGCAATTCTACTTTATGGCCTTTTGCAGCATAATTCAATAATGGGGTTTGAAGATCCAGTGCGGCCTGCCCTGCCTTAACCACATCTTCGGTAACTTCTTCGGGAGCTGACATTCCCTGGAAGGGTAAAAAATTCCAGCCCTTCGTAGGCGTCATGATGCGAAACCCATCGCTTTGCCCGGGTACAGTAATATCGGTCCTTGAACCCTTGCCATTGAGAATGGTTATTACAACGCCGATATCAAAACCCTGCACACTTAAAGAACCATCCAATTTCACTGAATTCAATGCCAGCATTTTTTCTTTGCCACCAATAGCAGTGATCATTTTGTCGATCACTTCATCGGCGGTTTGTGCTTTGGCCACCTGCATACTTATAATAGCTATAACAGCAATTAAAACTGATTTGAAATATTTCATCTTGATTTATTTTAAAGGGTAATCAATTATTCAGGTTTATATAATTTTTCATCAACGGGTTTATTCGCTTCTATCTTTTCGTACACCAGGGGGCTGCCGGCCATGGCTCCTTTCAATTCAGTTGAAAAAGGGAACAGTACCCCTTCAACAGCTTTATAATCTTTATACACTGTTACAATTTCTATTTCGCCGCTTCTTCCTCCAAAGCCGCTTCCTTTCTGTGAAGACTGGTACAAAAGATTTGTCTTGGCATCTATCCAGTAAAAAATTTCTTTTCCGCCTTTTGTGGTCAGTTTAATTTTATTGCACACAATGCCATCGGCCGTATCTTTTCCCACCAGTTCTGCCTTATGCCCTTTGGCTGCATAATCAACCATGGGATTAACACAATCCAATTGTGCTTCCATACTTTTTAATGCGTCTTCGCTCATTGCTTCAAAAGCCCCGCCATTCCTTGGATTTGAGCGCCAGCCTTTTTCTGCGGTAACAACTGTGGTTATACTTCCCATACCAAAGTTAAGTTCATTCCGGTAAAGCTTGCCCTGTACCTTAACGGTGTTACTGGTGATCTCATTGCCATTTCTTTCTGTAATCCCATTCATAACAACCGATTTAATGGCAGCACATTTCTCCTTTCCGCCGAGGGCATCAGTGTATTTGGTGATCACTTCATCCACCGTTTGTGCCTGTGCAAACTGTACCATTACCAGTGCAATAATAAATAATCCAAAAATTATTAAGTTTCTCATTGTTTAATTTATTTTAGGTGGAAAGATAAGCCAAAATTATGCCGATTTTATTTTTTTGGTTGTCCATTTATCCTGTAACTTAAACCATTCATCTTAAATATTAAACGCTATTAACAAGGGATATGAGTGCATTTACCTTACAGGGCAATATTGTCGACATTTTTAATAAGCAGATCTACTTCGGCGAAGTAACTGTTGAAAATGGAAAGATTGCCTCCATACAAAGATTGCCAGCAGTCAACCACCAGTTATCAACTGCCAACTACATCCTCCCAGGGTTTATCGACAGCCATGTTCACATTGAAAGTTCTATGCTGGTACCATCAGAATTTGCTAAACTGGCCGTTGTGCATGGAACCGTAGGCACTATCAGCGACCCCCACGAGATCGCCAACGTATGCGGCATGGAAGGTGTTGAATTCATGATCGCCAATGGCAAAACGGTTCCTTTTA
>JAYWAN010000171.1:0-10079 GCA_043782405.1 Chitinophagaceae bacterium | reverse complement strand
GCTTACAGTGAATGCAGCTACAGCCGTTACGGGCCAGCCTGCAAACGGTACGATTTGTGCAAATGCCAATACCTCGTTTACTGTAGCTGCCACCGGCTCCTCTTTAACTTATCAATGGCAGGTGAGTACCGATGCCGGGACTACTTTTAGTAATATTACCAATAGTAGTCTTTACAGTGGTACAACTTCAGCAACGTTGGTGATTACTGGCGCTACGGTGGTAATGAATACTTATAAATACCGTTGCCTCGTCAGCGGCACCTGTGCACCAGCTGTTACTACAGGTATAGCTAGCCTTACAGTATATACGCCGATAAGCATAACCACTTCCCCGGCTAACAGCAACATTTGTGCAACCGGTACTACCAGTTTCACACTCGTAGCTGCCGGTACCGGGCCAACCTATCAATGGCAGGAGAGTACCAACAGCGGTGGAACATGGAGTAATATCACCAATGGTGGTATTTACAGCGGTGCTGCTACGGCAACATTGACACTTACCGGGCTGATACCTTCAATGAATAATAACCAATACCGTTGCGTGGTTGCAGGAACAGCTCCCTGCAGCGCAATTAATTCTACGGGTGCAACCCTTACCGTTAGTCCTCAACCAACTGTAACATTGACTGCATCGCCTTACATTAAATTGTTACCCTGGTATTCTACAGTAATCACTGCAACGGTTAACCCGCCGGCAGGATTTACCACCCTATGGACCAGGAACGGAAACCCTGTTACACCAATAAATAACACGTATAGCGTTAACGTAGACAGGTTGGGTACCTACACCGTAGTGGCCACCATTGGTACCTGTATCTCGGTACCTGCTTCAATAACGATCGGTGATTCGGCGAGTTCTAAACTGTGGATATTCCCCAGCCCAACCAGCGGGCAGTTCACGATATCGTATTACAACCCGGGTGGTGGTGCAACAACGCAGATGGTAAATATCTATGATGCAATGGGAAGAAGGGCTTACAGTAATATTGTTGCTGTTTCGCAGGCCTATCAATTGATCCAGGTAGATATGCGCCGCAATAGTGCGGGAGTTTATCGCGTAGTGATGAGGGATTCGGCCGGCAGAAAAGTTAAAACAGGAACAGTAGAGATTAGGTAGACTAGCAAGTCTGATTATATTTTGGATCCCGACTCAATACTGAGTCGGGATTTTATTTTTTTGAAAGCCTGGCTTTTGCCAATGCAAATTTCCTGATCCCTTCGGCGTTGTTTAATTTTATGGCATAAAACATTCCGTTATTGGTACCACCGGTTGCACTGGTGCCATATAGCACCTGTTTGTCGGCAGATAATTTCAATGAATATTTATCCAGGCCCAATATAAGGGATGGATCATCTTTATCGACCCCTTCAAAATAAACATCATGGGTTTCGGCCGTATAACTGCCCTCTACTTTTTCAATACCACATTTTCCTTTTTTCCCCTCATAGATATCCATCATGCTTTTATCCGTGCTGTCTACCGCAAGGAATACCCATGCTATTTCGCCCTTTATATCGGTATTATTTTTTAATTCAATCTTGCAGACCCCTGTAAAGAGGTCTTGTTTATTTTTCATCCTCCATTCAACATTGTAGTAAGTAACCTGCGCACCAAGGCTTTGCATAAAGCAGCAGCAAAGGAATACAATGAATATCCTTTTCATAGTTTTTTTCTTAAAACTAAAAATTAAAACTAAAAAATGCAATAGCGAATATGAGAGGGGATGGCTTTAATACCATTTTGGCAGTACAAAATAGAGTAATGTCCCATCAGGATCTTTGAAGTGAATATAAATACCCTGGAAATATCTTTCTTTACTCTTTTACGACGATCTGTTCTTCTTTGGTGAGTATGATCTCCGGCTTGCCCTTGTATATTAGTATCCTACCGGTTACGCATACATTTTTATCAGTATAGAATTCTTCCGGCTTGTTCTTAAAATTGCCCCTGCTTTCACCAAAGATCACGACGGTTAATGGTGCATCAGGATATTTTGCGCCGGCATTTAATAGTGTTGGAGCCCTGTTTGAATTTTCAAAATACCTTGCGCCAAATATTTTGGTGCAGATCGTTACAGAATCGCCTTCATGTTTGGCTGCGTCTTCAATTTTAATTTCCTGCTGGGCAAAACCGTATCTGCCTGCAAGAATAAATAAGAATACAAAGAGTGTTTTTTTCATTTGATCATCATTTAAACATCTGTTGCTTCACCATAGGCAACTGCTGTGGCTTCTTTCATGCCCTCGCTCATGGTTGGGTGCGGATGAACAGCATTTAATATTTCGTGTGCTGTTGTTTCCAGCTTGCGGGCCACTACGGCTTCTGCGATCATTTCAGTAACATTCATACCAATCATATGGCAGCCAAGGAACTCACCGTATTTAGCATCATAGATGACTTTTACAAAACCTTCGGTTGCGCCTGCTGCACTTGCTTTACCACTGGCCATAAAAGGGAATTTGCCCACTTTTATTTCATAACCCGCATCCTTAGCCGCTTTTTCGGTATACCCCACGCTGGCAATTTCAGGGACACAGTAAGTGCAGCCCGGGATATTATTATAATCCATCGGCTCGGGATGATGACCACTTAAATGCTCTGCAGCATTGATGCCTTCTTTTGCAGCTACATGCGCAAGTGCCTGCCCTGGTGTACAATCACCAATAGCGTAAATACCGGGAACATTTGTCTGCCCGTTAGCATCAATAACGATCTTTCCTTTCTCGGTTTTAATACCCAATGCTTCTAAACCAATATTTTCAATATTGGCCACTACACCTACAGCGCTCAATAAAATGTCTGCTTCCAACACCACTTCACCTGAAGAAGTTTTTACTTTTGCTTTTATGCCATTGCCACTGGTATCAACACTCATCACTTCGCTGTTGGTCATGATGGTCATGCCCTGTTTTTTAAATTGCCTTTCCAGTTCCTTGCTGATGTCTTCATCTTCTACAGGTACGATACGTGGCATAAACTCCACGATAGTAACTTTTGTACAGATACTGTTATAGAAATAAGCAAATTCCGAACCGATGGCCCCACTTCCACAAATGACCATGCTCTTTGGTTGCTGCGGTAACACCATGGCTTCGCGGTAACCGATTATCTTTTTACCGTCAATCGGCATGCTCGGTAATTCCCTTGCCCTGCCACCAGTGGCAATCACAATATTTTTTGCTTCTACAACCTGTTTAGTTCCATCAGCAGCTGTTATTTCCAGTTTACCCGCGGCAATCAATTTACCATAGCCCATGATCACATCGATCTTATTCTTTTTCATCAGGAACTGAACACCCTTACTCATTTTATCTGCCACACCGCGACTGCGTTTAATAACACCATCAAAATTGGTAGAGATTTTTTCAACATTGATACCATAATCTGCTGCATGCTTTGCATATTCATATACCTGTGCACTTTTCAATAATGCCTTTGTTGGAATACATCCCCAATTGAGACAGATACCACCCAGGCTTTCTTTTTCTACGATTGCCACTTTTTTACCTAACTGGCTTGCCCTTATTGCTGCGGGATAACCACCGGGGCCGCTGCCGAGAACGATTACGTCGTATGCCATACAAAATAAAAATTAAGAATTAAAAATTTGGAACTGGTTACCCTTTGAAAGGGACAGGGTGCAAATTTAACCTGAAACAGGCGATTAGCCAAAGCTAATTTGCCGCCTTATTTAACGATTTGGAAGACCATGTTATAATAATTCTGTGTAATTTTAAGCATGCTTAAAAGATTTGTATTGCTGTTGGTGCTCGCTTCTTTTGTCACGATCTGTAATAGCCAGGTTATTCCCAGATGGAAGATGGCTACGGTGGTGGACCAGTTCAATAAAAACAATGATACGGTTTACGTGGTAAATTTCTGGGCTACATTCTGCAAACCCTGCGTAGGGGAGATCCCTTACTTCATCAGCATTTGTAATAAATATAAAGACCAGAAAGTGAAGTTGCTGCTGGTGAGTCTTGACCTGCCCGATTATTACCCGGCAAAGATCACTGCCTTTGCAAAAAAGAATAATTACAATACCAATATTGCCTGGCTCAATGAAACCGATGCGGATATCTTTTGCCCAATGATCGATAAAAAATGGAGTGGCGCCATACCGGCAACAATCATTGTAAACAATAAAACAGGCTTCAGGAAATTTGTAGAGGACGAAATTACGCCCGGGCAATTTGAAACGATACTTAAACTGGCGATGGCAAAACCTGGTTCGACAGGCCTGATAAAATATCATTCTTTTGATCCTATCACAGAACCCCAATAGAGCTATATAAATTTTGTGCGTGCGATAAAAATGGTAGTGCATCAGTTTGAATAGTTGTCAGGTTGATCCCGCTAGAGGCGGGAGAAACCGGTCTATTTTTAGTATAACCCGCCTTCGACAAGCTCAGGCTGACAGCTTTTCTTAGAATAATAATTTTCAAACTGGCGCACTACCATAAAAATAAAAGCCCCACTCTTTCGGGCAGGGATTTTATAATTTATTTCCTGGTTATAATAAAACCTTTTAACTCTTCCTCTTGATAGTGCATCCTACACTTCTGCTTTCTTTTTTGGTGATCTCTCTTCCTGCTACCATCTCATCAATGGCTATTTGTAAATGATTACGGGTGATGGCACTGGCATCGGATGGATTATCATCAATGGCGCCATGGTAAACCAGTTTCAGGTCTTTGTCGAATAAAAAACATTCAGGAGTGCGCATGGCACCGAATGCATCGGCTACCTCGTTACCCTTATCCACGACATAATTCCACCTGTATTTTTGTTCTTTTGCATAATTCTGCATGGCTTCGTAACTGTCTTCATCATTGCGCTGGGCTTCATTGCTGTTTAAAACAATTACACCTACATTCTTTTTTTGCGCAAATTCACCAATAGCGATAGTACGTTGCTGGTTCTTTATTACAAAAGGGCAGGTATTGCAACTGAACATAATTAAAACACCGTGTTCTTTTTTGCTGCCGGCCATGGTAACTTCCTTACCGGAAATGTCTTTAAGTTTCACATCCGCCTTGGGCATGCTGCTGCCAATTGGCAGGGGATCTCCTGAAGTAAAAGCAAGGCTTGTAACAGCTGCAAGGGCAAGGGCAGCGAAAATGAACTTTTTCATAATGAATAATTTTATTGAAGTTAAGCATTGCATCCAATATGCCGCAACCGTTTATGTAATTTTTTGTATTGCGGCTTTGGCTTTCTCGTCTGCATCCCGCTTTTCGGCAATAGATTTCAACGATTTGATGCTTACATTCAATTCGAAACCTACCAGCAGCACCAATGAATTGATGTAGATAAGCGCCATTAATACGATGATGGTACCAATGGAACCATAGAGGGCATTGTACCTGCCGAAATTATTTACAAATGCCGTGAAGCCAAGGGATGCGATGATGCATAAGAATGTAGCAAGGATACTTCCCGGCGAAACCAACTTCCAGCGTTTATGTACTGCCGGTGCATATTTGTAAATAAAAGCGATAGAATAAAAGACCAGCGCTATGATGAAAACCCATCTCACATAAAAAATGATATTTCTTACATTGAAATTCCTGATACCCATCCATTTTAAAACTGCCCCCTGTGTTATCAATAAGATAAGGCAACCGAGCACCAGGCCAAATATCAATGCAGTTAACCTGATGGCGATCCAGCGGTTGTGCAGCCCTCCTCTTTTTTGGAAACCGATATAATTTTTATTGAAAGAACGCATCAGTCCCATCATCGCGTTGGAAGCAAAAAATAAGGCCAGCAATAAACCGAAAGACAGCAAGCTATAAACAGGCGTTTTAAAAAAAGTATTATTGATGAAAGTGATGATGGTCTTATTGTATCCTTCTGCAGGGATAATGTCTTTTATTAAAAAAGTAACCTGCTTTTGTACATCTCCTTTTTTAAAAAAAGGCAGGTTAGGAATTAAGGTGAACAGGAAGAGAAAAGATGGAGGGATGGCCATGATGAAATTATAAGCGATGGCAGAAGCCCGCTCCGTTAATCCAACCGTTTTTACTTGGCGGTAAAAAAATTTTATCACATCATACAGGGGTACACCTTCAAAGCCGGGCAAATACCAGTGCTGACTTTTCCTTAACAGAAAAGCAAGTGGTGTTTTGGTTATTATAATGCGGCCAAGTCTGTTCACGGCAGGAGCGAAGGGGTTGATTGTTTAAAGGTTTAAATCGTTTATGAGTTATAACAATTCTTCAAATCTACAACATAGCCGTTTAACCAGTTAACCCCATCAGTTGCAATATTATTTTATATTGATGCTGTCGAGGAAATGTTGGTAATTCCTTGCATTCACCTGGTGTTCTTCGTATGAACTGGTAAAATTTGATAAACCCGACCAGTCGGGCCTGGCAACAAAGAATAAATAATTTGTTACCGGGGCATTCAGTACGGCATCAATTGTTTTGGAAGAAGGGGTGCAGATGGGGCCGGGTGGCAGGCCTTTTACATAATACGTATTAAATGGCGATCCTGCACAAGCATCGATATGTGATTTGCGGATCCGCTTTAATCCGAAATTCTTTAATGCAAATTTTATGGTAGGATCGGCTTCCAGTCGCTGCCCGCTTTGTATACGATTCATGTACACGCTGGCGATCTTGCCCTTGTCTTCTTCCTTATTTGTTTCTTCTTCAACAATACTTGCCATGGTATAAACCTGTTCGGACGTAAGGTTGATCGCTGCAGCTTTTTTCATTCTTTCTTCATTCCAGAATTTTTCCTTTTCAGCAAATAATTTCCTGAAGATCTTAGCCGCGGAAGTATTCCATAAAATGCTGTAAGTGTTCGGTATCACAGCGGTCATCACCGTATTTTCCTCCAGTCCGTACCTGCGTAAGGAATCTATATTGTTTAAGATACCGGTCATACTGGCTGAATCACATTCAAAATTAGTGGCAATCTTGGCAGCAAGGTCTTCCGGGGTACGTAATTTAGTAATGACCAGGTTCACCGGAGATTGTTTACCCGAACGCAACATGCGAACGAGATTAAATAAGCTAGTGCCGTTCTTTATTTCATAACGGCCAGCCTTAACCGCAGAGGGGTAATTCGCCTGCCTGGCGATACGGTCAAAAAAATATTCACTGCTGATGATGTGCTGATCCAGTAGTGCTGTTTTTACTTCAGCATAAGTGCTGCCCGTCTTGATGTAAAAATATTTTCCCTGCGGGGAAGAGACAGTGGGGCCAAAAATTTTCCAGGCAACAAAACCGCCAGCCAGCAGTATCAAAAGCAGTATGACGTAAATGATCTTCTTTTTCATGTTTATTGATTACACTGTAGCCGCAAGATTATTTTGTTTAGGCACAAATTAAAATAAAAAACCCTGCCAGTTACCGACAGGGTTCCGGATATTTTGTAAAATAGTTTAAGGTTTGGCAGAATCCTTTGGATTTTGTGTTACCGGGGGTGGCGTTGGGGTTACACTGCCCTTGGGTTGTGTTACATTCTCCATCAATTCTTTATTTGGGGATGAAACGCCTGATTTTGGTATAAAAACTGGAGAAAGCAGGCAAAGGATACCAACTATACCAGCAAAAAGCCAGGTGCCTTTTTCCAGTACATCGGTAGTTTGTTTTACACCCATCAATTGGTTGCCGAATCCGCCAAAACTGGAAGACAACCCACCACCTTTTGGATTTTGTATCAATACGATCAAACCTAAAATAGCCGAGGCAATTATCACTAAAACTCCAAATAAAACTAACATATCAGATTCCTTTTAATTGTTCAATTTTGGCTGCAAAGTAAGCGCTTTTAGAGGGATCGAGCAAACTTAATTTTTGGTACAATTCCGTGGCCTTGGGTATTTTGCCCTGTTTTGCCAGCACATCGGCCATTGATTCTGTAAGTACTTCATCCCCGGCATTACTTTTTTCAGCAAGGGATTGTATGCTGGTATCAGTTTGTACCGAACCTTCTTCACCCGAAACTGCAGCCGATCCGCCAGCCTGCCCCGGTTCTGCTACATGAACCTTCTTCATCGTTTTCAGCCATTCGGTGAAACTTTTCAGTTGTTTACCCAGTTTATCTGCCGACTGTAACTCCTCACTTAATTTAATTCCCTGTGATGCAAAATAATCTACCAGGTGCATGGGTTCAAATACCATGTCTGCATTTTTATCGGCTTTATTCAACTCCGGAATTTTCAATTCAATTTTCATCGGGGCTATCTCTTCCTCCATTACAGCACTGTCATCATTATCAATATTATCATGCTCCAACAAAATGGGGATCATTTCCTTTGGTGTTTCTTCCCTTTTTTCAGTCAGTGGCTGCGTTTTTTGTGTCAATTGAAAATTGAGCCAATAAGGGTTGTCAAAAAAAACAGCCGTTCTTGATGCCTGCCGGTTATACGCAGGGCTTTCTTCATTAGTTTGCTGCAGTAAATAAAATTGCGCCGGTGAAAAATAAGGATGATCTTTTGTAAGCTGTTCTAGCAAAACTGAAGTACCTGTATCTGTACTTTTTCTTTTAAACAATGATTCGAATAGATCGGTGTGCGGCATTTTTCAAAAATAGTTAAAAAACAGCTACCAGCTGTTAGCTGCAGGCTTCGGGCATTTTGTATCCAATATTCATACATTCACTATTCATCATTTTCCCCTTACCAGTTAGAGAAAATCTTATTGAATATCTCATCTACTATACTCTTTACGATCTCATTATTCAATGCCGCTTCTGCCTGCGACAGGCTTTGTGTAGCAGGAAAATCGAAGTTCCTGGCGAGGTCGGTCTCAAAATTCTTTTTTTCATCCAAAGAATTCTTAAAGAAAAGATGAAAGCCTACGGATAAACGGTTGGTGCTTGCATTGTTGTTGGTGATACCGGTAGTACTGGTATAATATTGCGAAACATAACCGCTGATATCATAATGCGCATCATCATTATTGGTTTGGCGGAGCCTGGTGGTATTGATTATTTTCTGTTTCAGCTTTTCGGTTAACTGCGGGCTCAGCTGCGGGTTCACATAGGCGGCTTTATTCTCCAGGTAGTTTACCCGGAAGGTCTTTACCTCGTTAGGAATAGGGGAAGTATCTTTAAAACCGTATTTACAAGTGGAAAAGGAGAATAGCCCAATAAGGAGAGCACCAGCCGCTAACCGCCAACTGCTAAGGGCTAATTGTTTATTGCCCATTAATTTATTCTTCGATATCATACTCTTTCAATTTTCTGTATAATGTCCGTTCACTGATGCCCAGGTCAAGCGAAGCGTCTTTACGTTTACCCTTGTGTTTTTTCAACGCTTTAATGATGAGTTCCTTTTCTTTGTCAATGATGCTTAAGGATTCTTCCACGTCTTCGTGTTGTTGTATATCGGTGCCATTATGGTGAATAAGAACGGGCTGGCTGGATGAACCCGAAGAAGGGTGAACATTCAGTTCCTTCATGTTATTGTCGGAAGTGAATACGGGAGCATGCTGCGCCATGGAGGGGTTCTGCAACAAGTCGAAGAACATCTTCTTCAGCTCATTTACGTCTTTCTTCATATCGAAGAACAATTTGTAGAGTATCTCCCTTTCATTGGCAAACTCCGACTGGCTTACTGCACCCGCCCCTCCGGCAAGTACTGGTAACCGTGAGTAATTATGATCGGGTAAAAAACTCTTTAAAGTATTGCTGCTGATAATTTTTTCCTTACTCAATACAGATATCTGTTCTGCAATATTCTTCAATTCCCGCACATTGCCGGGCCAGGGATAGTTAATTAACACATTTTTTGCCTCCTCATCAAGTTGCACAGGGGCAGCTTTATATTTATCTGCAAAATCAGTCACGAATTTGCGGAACAACAGTGGTATATCTTCTTTCCTGTCGCGTAGTGCCGGAACCCTGATAGGCACTGTATTCAAACGATAATAAAGGTCCTCCCTGAATTTATTGGTTTGTGTAAACTCAATCAATTCTTTATTGGTGGCAGCGATCACCCGCACATCTGTCTTCTGTACTTTGCTGCTGCCTACGCGGATATACTCGCCGGTTTCCAGTACACGCAGTAAACGTGCCTGTGTGCCCAATGGCAACTCGCCGACCTCATCCAGGAAGATGG
>JAYWAN010000170.1:0-3817 GCA_043782405.1 Chitinophagaceae bacterium | reverse complement strand
AGAAAAGTCAACAACAGGGCCTTCATATACTAAAATTCTTTTTTGCAGGTTACGCCTACAGATCCTTCCATACAGGCAAGTGGCGGATATTTTTTTATAAGGTTAACAGAAATTTTTTTGATCCGCTGGTCATACTCGTGTATCTCTTCTGCCAAATCCTGTGCCACGGTTTCCAAAAGCGCAGAAGGTATATTCATCCTTTTTTTTACCAGTTCATATACTGATGCATAATCAACGGTTTGTTCCAGTGTGGTTATCCTTTTATCGGCATCAATGGTAAGGGCAATATTCACTTCATAAGTATTTCCCAGTATTCTTTCTTCGTGATGAATACCGTGAAATGCAAAGAACAGTAATTTATCCAGGTGGATGAGGATCATAATTAATAATTAAGAATCAGTACTCAATATTTTTTTCATGCCGCTACTTTGTCAGGTAATAAAAACACGTACAGGTTTAAGGAATTATCAATTGCTTAATGCAAACCCTTCTCACTAAGGTACCGCTCCGCATCCAGTGCCGCCATACAACCTGTGCCGGCAGCTGTAACGGCCTGGCGGTAAATCTTATCCTGTACATCCCCTGAAGCAAACACACCTTCAATATTTGTTTTTGAAGTACCGGGAACCGTCTTAAGATAACCAGCATCATCCATATCCAGCCATCCTTTAAAAATTTCGGAGTTGGGCTGATGACCGATGGCCACAAAAAATGCACTCACGGGTATCTCCTGCTGCTCGCCGGTCTGGTTATTTTTTATACGCACCGCTTCTACTTTTTTCTCGCCGAGTATTTCGTCCGTTTCACTGTTCCAGTACATTTTAATGTTTGCCGTTTTTATCACCCGTTCCTGCATTACTTTACTGGCCCTCATTTCGTGTCGCCTAACGATCATGTGTACCTGCGAACAGATCTTGGAAAGATACAGGGCTTCTTCGGCGGCTGTATCACCTGCACCAATGATAGCCACTTCTTTTCCCTTGAAGAAAAAACCGTCGCAAACTGCACAGGCGCTAACCCCATAACCATTTAACCGCTGTTCACTTTCCAGTCCCAGCCATTTTGCCGAAGCGCCGGTAGAAATGACCACCGAATCGGCTTCTATCCATTTCTCTTCATCAATTTCAACTTTCAAGGGGCGTACAGCAAAGTCAACTTTTGTTGCCATACCGTAACGGATATCCGCACCCATACGCCTGGCCTGGTTCTCAAAATGCACCATCATATCGGGACCCTGTATACCATCCGGGTAACCGGGATAATTCTCTACTTCCGTGGTGATCGTTAATTGCCCGCCAGGTTGTATTCCCTGGTATAAAACTGGATTTAATCCTGCCCGGCTCGCATAGATAGCAGCTGTATATCCTGCAGGTCCCGAACCAATGATCAAACAATGTACTTTTTCTGTATCCATGATTTTATTTTACTGATATGCAGGTAAATTTACAGGATTTCCCTGTTATCTTTAATTAGCGATAATGGTTTTGTACCAGGCTGCATACCCGTAAAATGCACCCAGCGCCCCATTGCTGATATTACCGATTACTTTATTGGGTTGTGAAAAAGGGTTGCCGATACTTTGCTGGGCAAATTCCCAGGTATTCCAGAAAGTATAAGTAGCTTTATCGATATTGCAAAGTTTAACAGAGACTGTATCGCCCCGCCTGAAAAAATTATTATCAGCACTGATCACATTATTACGATCGATTCCGGGGTCTACCTGTATCTCGTAAGTAGTGCCATCAATGACCGCATCATCAAAAACAGAATTAGCACCGGGTAAAAAAGAACCGCTATTCCTTTTGGTAAAATACCTGATATAATTTCCCAGCCCGGGAGGGTCTGTGGTTCTTGTCATTAAAACCCTGGCATCTGCATCCGGGTTATGTGGCGCCGGTTTAAACCATAAAGAATCGGGGTACTTGGTAAGTAATGGAATTGTTGTTGATGCGATGTATTCCTTTCCGTCGGATTTAATAGTAAGTACATACTGGTGGCCGAATTGCCCGGCAAATACTGTTGACAGACTGGTTGAATCCAAACCATAATAGTAGCCAGTGTATCCTCCGCCAAGCGGAACAGCATTTTCCTTAAACCGGTTAAGGCGTATCCCATTGCTCATGTACACTTCTGCGTTATGAACAAATAAACCTGATAATACCTGCGGACTGATGGTGCTGAAATAATCGAAACTTTTTGTAAGTATCACCGTAGGCGCCTGCCCGTTTTCAATCTGTGCATCCACTACTAACACGGGTTCAGCGCTCTTCAGGTCAAAATCAATTTTTTTTTCACAGGAAGTTAAAAACAATACAACAGTGGCTAATAAAGAAATATTCTTCATGGTGTACAAAATTAAATAATAATGACCTTTGAAAAAGTTAAATCCGCCAATTATAATTTACCCATAATGCCTGTTCGATCTTAATTCAATACTTATTTGTGTAATGACCGGCAAAAAAATCCTCACACTTTAAAGTGTGAGGATAAAACTTGATAACCCATTAAAATATTTTAGCCCAAATAAGCTTTCAGTGCGCCGCTGTAGCGGGCTTTCTGTAAACGTTTAATAGCTCTTTCTTTGATTTGGCGTATACGCTCTTTGGTGAGGTCGTATTTTTGCCCGATCTGCTCAATGGTAACACCATTTTCACCGTCCAGCCCGAAATAAGCATTCACAATCTCGGCTTCACGCGGACTTAGAGATTTTAACACCCTTCTGATCTCATTTTTCAATGAATCATGCATAACGTCTTCATCTGTTTCATCAGCACCTTTCAGCAAATCGCCCATGGCTACATCTTCTGCTTCATGCACGGGTGCATCCAGGGAAGTATGACGGGTATTGCTTTGAAAAATGTTGTTGATCTCTGTTTCGCTCATCTCCAGTAATTCAGCTAACTCTTCAGTTGATGGCTCACGCTCATGTTCCTGTTCAAAAGCCATATAGGCTTTATTAGCTTTGTTATAAGTGCCAATTTTGTTTTGAGGCAGGCGGACTAATCTGCCCTGCTCCGCCAACGCCTGTAGTATCGATTGGCGAATCCACCACACAGCGTAAGAAATGAATTTGAAACCTTTTGTTTCGTCAAAGCGTTGTGCCGCTTTTATTAAGCCGAGGTTACCCTCGTTGATCAGATCACTAAGAGAAAGGCCCTGGTGCTGGTACTGCTTAGCCACAGATACCACAAAACGAAGGTTGGCCTGCACCAATTTGTCCAATGCCCGCTGATCGCCCATCTTGATCTTTTGAGCCAAAATGGTCTCCTCTTCCGGAGTAATCATGGAGATTTTCGAAATTTCCTGCAGATATTTCTCAACCGCTTGTGAATCACGGTTGGTAATCTGCGTTGCGATCTTAAGTTGCCTCATTTGTTTGAATTAAATTCAGAATATTAACACTAGTAAGACGCATTTTGTTACGGAAAAGTTGCAAATGATTGGTTAATGCTGGATTTCCTTAAAAAAACCGTGTGCAAAGGTACGTCAGAACAGCCGCATTTCATAATGTTTAGACTAAAAACGAGCCAAAAAGTGGATAAATAGGGGTTTTGTGGATATAAACGGAATTATTACGGGTATGAGTAGTACAGCAGGTAATTTTATCAGCAACAGATTACCATGGCAAGTATTAAACTGCTGTGTGCTAATTCTTATATTTGCGATATGATAACCGATTTGCGCTCCGATACTTTTACTAAGCCTTCTCCGGCCATGCTGGATGCCATGTTTAAAGCAGTTGTTGGCGATGATGTGTTTGGGGAAGACCCTTCTGTTAACCAATTAGAGTCAATGGCTGCTGAAATGTTTGGAATGG
>JAYWAN010000169.1:0-3825 GCA_043782405.1 Chitinophagaceae bacterium | reverse complement strand
GAAAGCCCTGGGTTCGCAATGCAGGAATATACGGCCCCTGCCCCTGAACACTACAATAAAATCGGGCTCCCCATTTTCATTGAGGCCAAGTACACGGGTATCGGCAGAATTATATCTTGAGATCTTTGCCGAAAGCGGGAAATAAAAATACCGGTAGCTGCTGCTGTCAAACTTATCGCCTGTTTTAATACTTATCCCGCTATTTTTATAGGGTTTGTCGGCAAATTGTTCAAGCAGGGAAACAGGACTCACTTTACAGCCCAGTTCAGTGAGCAGGTTCTGCTCAAATTCACCTGCAGCAAAAAAAACTGCATTGCCTTTTTCGGCATAAGCAATGATACTGTTTACATCTTCATCCGTAGTATGTAAAGAATTGGCCAGGCAAACATATATACTACCGGTATCTTCAATATTTTTCCAGCTCTCTTCAAAACTCCTTTTTTCCTCCCGTATCGTATTCCGGTAAAACATTTCCACCAGCTGGTGATAAGCAATATAGGCACCAAAAGGCTTCTTGTCGGTATTGGAATAGGTTTCGGTAAGATCAGGTATCTTTTTCCCGGCCTTATCGGCCGTACAGCCCGTCGCCAGACCGGCAAATGCGATTATGCATAACAGGTATGTTAATCTTTTATTCAATTCCCCGGGTGTATTTTTTGGTTGAAACCCGAAAACCCGGGTGCTATCCTATGGTAGGCATTTTCATCAATATCAAATTCACCATACCATATATATTCATAACTGAGTGTGAGCGATGCAAAGTCATTTTGATAAGGCCGGTGGCCGATCTCCTGCACATACTGGTGATTGGTTTTATCGGCTGCCAGTTCAATTAAATGTTTATCGGCCAGTTTATGCAGTGTTTTTAAATACTGGTAACGGATGGCAAGCCGGTAATTGCCAGTACGGATGGCCTGGTTAATGTGACTGTCGAAATCGCTCTCCCCTGTTATGGTCTCTTCACTTACTTCAGGTGTTGCCAGTTGGTTGTTCTTCACCGGTCTTTTAAAAAATCCTTCGGTGAGGAATAGTTTGTATAAAATAAAAAGGATGAATATCCCTGCCAGGGTCCAGAAAAAAATCCTTGTGGCCGGTGAAGCAAAAATTTTGTCCAGCCAGCTGGGCCCGGTTTGTACATTATTATCCAGCTTTGCTGTTTTCTTATTTTGTTTTTCATTGAGCAGGCTGTCAAGGTACCCCGCATATTCAAATCCTTTTGATGCTTTCCAGTTCCCGATGGTATCGGAAGAAATATTGAGTTGCTTATAAACAATGGAGGTATCAACTTTTTGCTGAAGATCACCATTACCTGTTTGGGAATCATTATCCCGGATAGGGATTATTGTACTGTCTGCAATAATTTCATTTTGTTTTTGCAGCATGGTCGAATCCTGGTACACATAATGCTGTTCCTGTGCCTTCACTGCAAGGAAAGAAAATGAAAGAAATAATATGTAAAAGTATTTATGCATGGTCCTGCTTCAACCGGTTGATAACACCATCGGGTTGAATATAATAGCCTTTCTTATGTAAACGGATAGGGAGGATGACAAAATACCAGATGATGAATGAAAGCGATGCGGCTAAAATGATAACACTCACCCATACCGGCATGCCGCCGTTATTTTCCTTATCAAAGGTCTGGCTCATCAGGTGGGTGACATAACTTTCAAAAAATGCGGCAACAATAAAAACGGGTATCAGGCAGATCAATACTTTTGCTGCGTCTTTAGCACTTCTTCGGAAAGAAACCATCCTTGCATAAGTACCGGGGAATAAAATACCATTGGCCAATATCAGGCCCGCAGTTGCCGAGATCACGATAGCAGAGATCTCCAGTGTGCCATGTATCCATATCACCAGCACCGATTGCATCCCTAATCCTTTTGAAATAAAAATATACTGAAATGCGCCCAGCATTATCCCATTACCCCACATGATCTTCAGGGTGAAAAGCCCCAGTGTAAAACCACCGATAAAAGTTAAGAAAGCCACCCTGATATTATTAAACCCTATCTCCACGAACATGGTGAATGGATTGTTATCCTTATACACGCCAAACGGATCGCCCTTGGCAATATTGTCTTCGGTCATGTCTACATAATTATCACCCATCACTCCTCTTACAAAACCATCATTGTATTTTGAAGAGAAAAAACCTATTACTACAAAAAGTAAAAAAAGCAGGGTCGTAAATAAAAAAATGCGGTGGTATTTTTTAAAGAGCAGGGGCAGTTCAAATTTCCAGAATTGGAATATACGGCTGTACTTCTCTTTCCTGTTTTGGTAGATACTCTGATAAATGCCGGATGCGATACCGTTTACCCAGCGGGTGACTTTGCTTTTTGGATAAAATGTTTTGGCATAAGACAGGTCGTCAATAAGGGTGATGAAACGTTCCGCAGTTTCATCGGGATTATCGGTAGGCGAATGCTGGAACTCTTTCCATTTTTCAGCATTCTTTTTAATGAACATGGCTTCCCTCATTCGCCAAATTTACTGATTACCTGCTTTAAGCAGGTAAATTCAACATAATTTTATGAATAAAAACGGGCTGCCCGATGTTCTGTTCTGCGCAATCTGTAATTTGCAGTTAACATGCCCATCATTCAAATAGCTACTGCGTTTAATATCGACCTTGAATTTGAGATCGCCGAATTTCATAAGCGGCTGCTTGCCTACATCATCGACTACCTGGTACTGGTGATCTACCTTTTTAGCATGAAGTACCTTTTATATGCCGGCTTCTCTATAGATTTTGAAGAGAATGTGGGACTGGATATATTGGTCATCTCCATTCCCATGCTGCTGTATTCCCTGCTCACAGAGTTATGGATGAACGGGCAAACGGTGGGGAAAAAATTAATGGCTATAAGGGTGATTAGCCTGGAAGGCGGTGAACCCACATTGGGACAATACCTCCTGCGCTGGATTTCAAAATTTTTTGAATGGCCTTTTCTATTTGGTTATATCCTTTTTTCCAAAGAAGCTTTACTGGCTTATACTTTAATTACAGGAATACTGGGCGTTGCCGTGGTGATCATTATTGCAGTTACCCCAAAAAGTCAACGGCTGGGCGACCTTGCAGCGGGTACCGTGGTGGTGAACACGAAATCGAAACTAACGGTGGAGGATACCGTATTTATGCAGATCAATAAAACGGATTATAAAGTAACATTCCCGGATGTAATGCGCCTCAGCGACCGCGATATCAATACCATTAAAAATGTGTTAACGCAGGCCGGTAAAAGAAATAGTTATGAAATGTGTAACCGTGTAGCGTATAAGGTACAGGAAGTATTGAAGATAAAGACCACCATGCATCCCGACCAGTTCCTGGAAAAATTACTGGAAGATTATAATTACCTCGCCACGTTGGAATAAAAGGTCAGCGCATCACCCCCAGCAGGAAGAGATAAAGCACCAGGATGATGACGATTATGGTGAATACTCCCAGAAATTTCACATAACTGTTGAGGTGTTTTATGCCATCAGCCACAACTTCGGCATCTCCCTGTCCTATCCCGCTTTTTGTACCGCTACTGAAACGAAGCAATGAGTAATTGATCAGGAAACACAATACCGAGAAAAGTATCGTACCAATAAGGTACCAGGTAAAATAAGTGCTTGATGGCAGGTAAGACCGTATCCTGGCAAGTGCATTAAGCGTTTGTATATTGGATATGGTTATAAATACGAAAGAGATAAAACCTGTAACACCGGTAATTGTTGCCCATAATACTATGGTACGCATATTCTGTCCGGAATGATCGTCCAGCCCGATAGTGAATAGTGGTTCCAGTTGGTCGTTCTCTTCCATCCTAA
>JAYWAN010000168.1:0-3861 GCA_043782405.1 Chitinophagaceae bacterium | reverse complement strand
TGGCCAGGGCAGTTGGTATCCATTTGATCATTGCTACACAGCGCCCTTCAGTAAATATCATTACCGGTACCATCAAGGCCAACTTCCCCGCTCGTATAGCCTTTAAGGTTAGTAGCAAGATAGACAGCCGTACCATTTTAGATACTGGTGGTGCCGAGCAGTTGATCGGCAAGGGCGATATGCTGATCAGTTATAACGGTGAAGTGGTACGTTTACAATGTGCTTTTGTGGATACACCAGAAGTGGACAAGATTGTTGACTTTATCGGCGCACAACGCGGTTACCCGCAACCGTTCTTATTGCCCGAATACATCGATGAAAAAGAGATGGAAGGAAAGGATTTCGACCTTGGCGATAAAGACCCTTTGTTTGAAGATGCTGCAAGATTGATCGTAGCCAGCCAGATAGGCAGCACATCCCTTTTACAGCGCAGGATGAAACTTGGCTACAATCGTGCCGGCCGCCTGATGGACCAGTTGGAAGCAGCAGGTGTTGTTGGCGGCAACCAGGGAAGCAAAGCTAGAGAAGTATTGATAAAAACTGAAGCAGACCTGCAGCAAATGCTGGATACTTTAAATTAGTGTGATAAACCTCTTTATTCATGTCCAAATACCTCATAGTTGGTTTGGGAAATATCGGCAGCGAGTATGCGAATACCCGTCACAATATCGGCTTCGATGTGGTGAATGCATTTGTACTTAAACATGGCGGTACATTTAAAGTGGAAAGATTGGCTTATGCTGCCGAAGTAAAATTAAAAGGGAAAAAACTGGTTTGTATTTGCCCCACCACTTTCATGAACCTCAGCGGGCGTGCATTCAAATACTGGATGGACAAAGAAAAAATTCCGCTTGAAAATACACTCACCATTGTAGACGACCTGGCGCTGCCGCTCGACAAGATCCGCCTGCGCCCCAGCGGCTCTGCTGCAGGGCACAACGGGTTAAAAGATATTCAGCTTATCCTTGGCACCGATGTTTATCCAAAATTGCGCTTTGGTATCGGCAATAATTATCCAAAAGGGATGCAGGCCGATTTCGTATTGGGCAAATGGCTTAAATCCGAAGAACCTGGCGTACTGCTGAAGATTGAAAAATCTGTTGAGGCGATCGAAAGTTTTGTTACGGCAGGAATTGAACAAACCATGACGGCTTTTAATAATCTCTCCATAAAACCCTGATTCCGGCCCGTTTCAAGCCCACCTTTCCCTTGTTTTTTTTAACCTATTTGTTTATATTCGTGTTTGAACCGCACTACCTTAAAAAAACCGTTAAATGAAGATAATTTGTGTAGGCCGCAATTATGCGGAGCATGCCAAAGAGCTTGGCAACGATATACCGGATGAGCCGGTCATTTTCATGAAGCCGAAAAGCGCATTACTGCAGAGCCATACCCCGTTTTATTATCCCGAATTCACCAATGAACTCCATTACGAATGTGAACTTGTTTTACGCATTTGTAAAAACGGTAAATATATACAGGAACGTCATGCCGGTAATTATTATAACGGGATCACTACAGGCATTGATTTTACCGCCCGTGATGTGCAGGACGAATTGAAAAAGAAAAGCCTTCCCTGGGAAAAAGCAAAAGCCTTCGACAACTCCGCAGCCATTGGGAAGTTTATCGATATAACGCCCGAGCTTAATAAAAAAAATATCAATTTTTGCCTCTACAAAAACAAAGAACTGGTGCAACAGGGCAACTCATCCAAAATGATCTTCAATTTCGATTCCATCATAGAGCACATCTCCAATTATTTTTCCCTCAATATCGGTGACCTCATTTTTACCGGTACACCCGCCGGGGTAGGTGAATGTGTTGTTGGCGACGAATTAGAAGGGTTTATCGAAGACCAGAAGTTACTGAGTTTGGAAGTGAAGTAAGCTAATTGATCCTTAATTATTTCACCCCGAATTAATCTTTTACTTTTGCCCAATGGTTGATAAAGGCATACTGTTAAATACTTACCGACTCATGTGCACTGCCAAAACCATGGCAGAAACCTATGAGGCCAACCGCACCATTTGTAAATATGTTCACTCAACATCAAGGGGCCACGAAGCCATTCAACTGGCCACTGCATTGCAATTATTGCCCTGCGATTATGTAAGCCCTTATTACCGCGATGAAAGTATGTTACTGGGATTAGGTTTTACACCCTACGAATTGATGTTGCAATTACTGGCAAAGAAGGATGATATCTTTACCGGCGGCAGGGAATATTATTCGCATCCCAATTACCGGGGCGATGATAAACCCAATATCATTCACCAGAGCAGTGCAACGGGTATGCAGGTGATCCCTACAACGGGTATTGCACAGGGAATAAAATACCTGGAAAAGATACAGTCCATCAAATTAAAGAAAGGGCCCAATGGCGAGGCACCGGTAGTGGTTTGTTCAATGGGCGACGCCTCTGTAACAGAGGGGGAAGTGAGTGAAGCATTTCAGTTTGCGGCATTACACCAACTGCCCGTGATCTTTTTGGTGCAGGATAATAACTGGGGCATCAGCGTTACTGCAGATGAAGCAAGAACAACCAATGCCAGCGAAATGGTGAAGGGTTTTAAAGGCATCAGCCGCATTAGTTTCGACGGCAGTGACTTTTTGAAAAGTTATGAGGTGATGACGAATGTATTCAATGAAGTGAGGGAACAGCGCCATCCTTTTTTGGCACATGCAAAAGTGCCTTTGCTGGGGCACCATACCAGTGGGGTTCGCAAAGAATTTTACCGTTCAGCACAAGAACTGGAGAAGAGTGCATTGGATGACCCCGGGCCTAAGCTCCGGATTAAATTATTGGAAGCAGGAATAAGTGAAGAAGAGATCATACAGATAGAAAAAGATGCAGCTGATCATGTTGCCCATGATTTTCAGGCAGCAGTGGCAGCACCAGAACCCGATCCATCCACGGTTGGGCATTTTGTTTTTGTTCCTACACCTGTTACAGAAGAAACGGGTGAAAGAAGCCCCGCCAATAAGGAAAAAGTATTGATGGTTGATGCTGCGCTCTTTGCCATAAGGGAGATCATGGAAGAATTTCCCGAAGCAATTTTATATGGACAGGATGTGGGAAGAAGGCTGGGCGGCGTTTTCCGCGAAGCAGCCACACTGGCCGAACAGTTTGGCGATCATCGTGTATTCAATACTGCTATACAGGAAGCCTACATCATTGGCTCCACTGTGGGAATGAGTGCAGTAGGTTTAAAGCCAATTGTAGAAGTACAATTTGCCGATTATATTTATCCGGGATTGAATCAATTGGTAACAGAGATTTCTAAAAGCTGCTACCTCAGTTGTGGAAAATTTCCGGTGCAAACTTTAATACGTGTGCCGATTGGTGCTTATGGTGGGGGAGGTCCATATCACAGCGGTTGTGTGGAAAGTACCTTGCTTACTATCAAAGGAATTAAAATTGTTTACCCCAGCAATGCGGCTGATATGAAAGGTTTAATGAAAGCAGCTTTTCTGGATCCCAACCCAGTGGTGATGCTGGAACATAAAGGCCTTTACTGGAGTAAAGTTCCGGGTACAGAAGATGCAAAAACAATTGAACCGTCTGTGGATTATATTATCCCATTGGGCAAAGGAAATATTGTATTAAAGGCTGATGAAAGGAAGATTGACAATGGCGAAAGTTGTTGTATTATTACTTATGGCATGGGTGTATTTTGGGCTAAAGCTGCCGTGAAAAATTTCCCCGGCCGGGTAGAAATTATTGACCTGCGAACTTTGTTTCCCCTGGATGAAGAACTGATTTTTACCACGGTTAAAAAACATGGCAGGTGTTTGATATTAACCGAAGAACAGCAAAATAATTCTTTTGCAGAAGCATTGGCCGGAAGGGTTTCCAAAGCA
>JAYWAN010000167.1:0-27302 GCA_043782405.1 Chitinophagaceae bacterium | reverse complement strand
ACGAAGTGCAGTACCGTACACACCGGCAGAATATCATTGATGGCTGGAGCCGTATGGATTTCCTGAAAGCAAAACTTTCCCTGCTTATCTTTTTTGTGCTGGTAAGTACCATTATGGTATTCTTAATGGGATTACTGGTTGGATCTGTTTATTCTTCATCAATGTCCAGCATTACAGAAGGGCTTTATTATGTAGGCTATTTTATGTTGATGGCGACCTTGTACCTGATGCTGGCGTTCTTTGTGGCGATACTGGTAAAGCGTACCGGCTTGTCTATCATCATTTATTTTGCTATCGTCTGTATCGTTGATAATGTACTCTGGCTCATCTTCACTTTAAAAGGAAGCCAGCTGGGTTATTTCATGCCATTGGAAGCGGCGGATTCATTAGTGCCCAATCCTTTTAAGCCGAAAGTGATGGAAAGAAGAACAGTAGAAGATTATGCGTTGATCATTGCAGCACTTACTTATATCAGCATATACGCTTATATCATCATTAATTATTTCCGTAAATCAGACCTGAAAACCTGATCATGCTCCTATTTGTTTTTTGTGGTAAACTCATGCAGCGCTGCCTCAATTGAAGGATATAAAAAAACAAAGCCTGTCTTTTTTATCTTTTCACAACTCACTGTTGTACTTTTTAATACTTCTACGCTTCTTTTTCCCAGCAGCAGTTTTAATAGGAATGCCGGTATGTGCACAGGGATATAGAATTTACCCCTAATTGCCCTGGCCATTTTTATATTTAATTCTTTATTATTCACGGGTGTGGGAGCTACCGCATTATAACTGCCCTTGATATTTTCGTTTTCAATGGCGTAAATGAATAATCTGCAAAGATCATCAATATGTATCCAGCTGATCATTTGTTTGCCGGATCCCAAAACTGCAGCTATGCCAAACCGTAATGGTTTTTTAAATTCAAGCAGGGCGCCACCATCATTGCTAAGCACAATACCGATCCGCAGTTTTACCAGCCGGATGCCTGATGTAGTCACCGGTTCAATACTTTCTTCCCAAAGCCTGCAGGTTTCGCCTAAAAAATCTTTTTTGGCTGGAGACGTTTCTGTGAACCGCCAGGCCCCTGCATCTGCGCCATACCAGCCGATCGCACTGGCACTGATAACCGCTTTGATCGAATTGGAATGATTTTTTAATGTATCAATAATGAGCTGGCTGCTATTGGTACGGCTTTCGATGATCTCTTTTTTGTAGGCAGGGGTCCATTTTTTAGCAACAACCCCGGCTCCTGCCAGGTGAACAATATAATCGGCCCGCTGCACTGCCTGCACATCAATCTGCTGTTTATTGATATCCCATAAAGCATAACTGATATTGTCCGGGATGGCACCACCGGGCAGCCTGCGGGTTAAAATGATCACCTTATATCCCCTTTCCACCAATAGGCGGGCCAGGGCCCGGCCTACCAATCCTGTACCGCCTGTAATTAAAATTGTTTGCATCATATAATAACTTAGAATAGTTATGTAAAAACAAAATCCCTTACATCTTGTTCAATGTAATTTACATGATCGTGATAACAAAGGGTTAAAGCTGAATACCCGCCTTCGGTGATTGCTTTTTAAATCGTAATTTTAATGCAAAAATTTTAGTCCATGAAGTATTTCCTTCTTTTCCTGTTTGGCAGCCTGCTTGTTCTGCCTTTTTCCGCTTCGGCCCAGCAGGTAGCTTATTCCGATTACGAGAAAGAGGATAGCCGGGATATTAATTTTGAGATCATCGGGAAGATGAATGGCAATTTCCTGGTGTACAAGAATATGAGGTGGAAACACAAGCTTGCCATTTTTGATAATGACATGAAGACCAAGGAAATTGTTAACCTTGATTTTCTACCCGATAAAACCCTCAATGTTGATTTTGTTACTTACCCCGATTTTTTTTACATGATCTATCAATACCAGAAAAAAAGTATTGTGCATTGTATGGGAGTTAAGATGGATGGGGAAGGTAAAAAATTAGCCGAACCGGTAGAGCTCGATACCACGCAGATCTCCTTTTTTTCTGACAATAAGATATACAGCACCATCAACAGCGAGGATAAGCAAAAGATCATGGTGTTTAAGATCCAAAAGAAAAATGAGAAGATGCACCTGGTAACACTGTTGTTCGATAACCAGTTGCAGTTGCTGAGAAAAAGCAGGATGAGCATGGCTTATAATGACCGCCGTGATAATTATGGAGATATCTTATTAGATAATGAAGGTAACCTGGTAACCACTTTGGCCACCGAACCAATGAACAGGGAGTATAGCAATGTACTCACATTGATCACCAAAGCGGCGTTGCAGGACAGCCTGGCCTTTCATAGTATCGACCTTAATAAATTTTATGTGGATGATGTAAAACTAAAGATCGATAACCTCAATAAGCGGTATCTTATCAATTCTTTTTTTTACAAAAAGAACCAGGGAAGCGTAGAAGGATTATTCAGTTATAGCTGGGATAAATTGAAGGGGCAGGGATATATGTCGGGCCTAACCGACTTTTCAGATTCGTTGAGAGCTGAAGCCCGTACCGACGGCAGGTTGCGTTTTGCATTTGATGAATTTCTTATCCGCCAGGTGATCGTAAAGAAAGATGGAGGTTTTCTAATTGCTGCCGAGGATTTTTCCAGTCAGACAAGCAGCAATTATAACAACGGTATAAATCGCGGCAATTATTTCAATAGTCCCTATTCGATGTATCCTAATTCCTATTATTCCTATAACCCATATTATAGCGGGTATTACAGGCCGCTTAGTAGTTTTGGCAGCCAGAGTACAAGATTTTTTTATGCGAATATTGTGGTACTGAGTTTGAATAAGAACGGGATAATTGACTGGACGAAAGTGATCCATAAGGATCAGGTTGATGATAATGACGATAATTTTCTTTCCTATTCTACCATGAATTCGGGTGGTGAAATTCATTTCCTGTTCAGTATTGATAAAAGGAACCAGATCATTTCCGATGAAAGTATTGCTCCCAACGGAACAGAAAAACGGAACCCTACTTTAAAAAGCCAGGAAAAGGGCTACCAGTTTATGACAAAACTGAGTAAACAGGTAGGGGCAAGGCAATTGTTGATACCCTGCAATTACAGGGGCTATATCTGCTTTGCGAAAGTGGATTTGTGATGGTGAAAGGCCAATACGGCCAGGCTTGAAAATTTTTCCCTGTTTCCAATGCCATCTCCATGCTGCGAATCAATAAGAATAAAAAATATTTTCTCCAGCCGCTGATTATTCATCAACTTCGCACTGGTAACTCATCATTCATCATTTCTAATCAAGTATTGCATTGACCGGCATATTTAAAGCCAATAACCCCTACAATACCTTCCTGCTTTTTCTGTACGGGATATTTTTAAAGCTGCCCATTTTTTTGCGACCCACAGTTCCGCAACCACAGCAAACAGACGGATTTTTATATAAGGCTTTATTAAAGTGGTTACACCCTTTTGGCAACAGCCTCCCGGTTCTTTATGCATTCATCGCTTACGGTCTGTTGTATACGCAGGCAATCGCTTTCAACAGGCTGGTGAGTGAACAAAGGCTGATGCAACGGTCCAATTACCTCACGGGCATGTGCTTTCTGCTGGTTACCTCCCTGTTCTCAGAGTGGAATGTGTTATCAGCGCCCCTTATCATCAACACCTTACTGATATGGGTATGGGCAAAAATGAGTGGCCTTCATAATGACCCACAACCCAAAACCAGCTTATTCAATATTGGCATTGCCATCGGTCTCTCAACATTCTTTTATTTCCCTTCGCTGGCTTTTGCTGCATTGATCATTTTTGGATTGGCACTTACACGCCCTTTTAAATTGGCTGAATGGCTCATCGCATTATTGGGCATCATCACCCCTTATTATTTTTTACTGGCATGGGTGTTTTTAACAGATAAGTGGAAGGGTTATAAATTTCCGGGTTTTGCAATAACCAATCCCAAATTCAATCAAACCAACTGGGCTTATGCAGCCATTATAATTGTACTTTTTGCTACTATTATCGGGCTTTTCTTTATTCAGCAAAATTTCAGGCGCCAGTTGATACAGGCACGTAAAAGTTGGAACCTTGTTTACCTGTACCTGATCGTTGCAGTCTTCGTTCCCTTTATAAATGCCACCCATACCTTCGAGTATTGGATATTATGCGCAGTCCCTTTGTCGGCGATCCTTGGTGCAGCTTTTCTTTATCCTGCCAAAAAATGGTTCCCGCTGTTGCTGCACTGGTTGATGGTGGCTTTTGTTATCGTTATCAGTTACTTTGTAGAATGATCCGGTATCCAGTTTCCGTATCTTTGCCATTCCTTAATTTTATGCAATGAAATTTGGTGTAGTAGTTTTTCCCGGCAGTAATTGCGACAGGGATATGATAGAAGCCCTGCAAAACGACCTGCAACAGGAAGTGATCCAACTTTGGCACAAAGACAAAGACATCAGTTCGTTCACCACTGCTGATTGTATCGTATTACCGGGCGGATTCAGTTATGGCGATTATCTCCGTTGCGGCGCTATCGCAAGGTTTAGCCCGATGATGCAAAGTGTAATTCAGTTTGCCAAAACAGGCGGTAAGATACTTGGTGTATGTAACGGCTTTCAGATATTATGTGAAAGCGGCTTGTTACCCGGTGTGTTATTGCGTAACAGCCACCAGCAATTTGTTTGTAAAAATATTTTTATGAAAGAAGCTGCTGCAGAAGGCAGCATACCTTTAATGATACCGGTAGCACATGGCGAAGGCCGTTTCTTTGCAAATGATAAAACAATGGAAGAAATGGAAATCCACCGCCAGGTGATCTACCGCTATTGTGATGAAAAGGGAAGCATAACGGCAGCGGGTAACCCCAATGGTGCACTCCATAATATTGCAGGGATCTGTAACAAAGAAAGAAATGTATTCGGGATGATGCCGCACCCCGAAAGGGCCTGTAACGCTGTGTTGGGTAATGTGGACGGAAAGCTTGTGTTCAATCATTTATTTGGGATAAATTAACAATATATAGGGTTAATCACCCGTTAACCGACATCCGGTACAATACATGTTTCGTAACTTTGAATAAGAAAATACAAGTATGAAAAAGGTAGTCATAGGTTTGCTTTTAATTGTATTTACAGCCAGTGCAGGTGCACAGGTACTTAATCCCATTCAATGGACATTTACGGCAAAAAAAATTTCCGACAAAATTTATGAGGTAAGGCTAACTGCGAATATTCAAAACAGCTGGCACCTTTATTCTCAAACGCAACCGGCAGATGCGATCAATATCCCTACAGAAATAATTTTTAATAAAAACCCGTTTATCAGCCTGGATGGTAAAGCAAAGGAGATTGGTAAAATGGAAATGTACCAGGATAAAAGGCTGGGCATATCTGCTAACCAATACAAGGATAAAGTGGAATTTGTACAAAAACTGAAATTGAAGTCCAATATAAAAACGAATATCAGTGGAACTGTTGAATACCAGACCTGCGACGATAAAAAATGCCTACCGCCAAAAAAATTGAACTTTAATGTGGCATTGAATTAATAACCGGACGAATTTTCTATAACGGGTCCCATTAAAGGCCCGTTTCCTGTAAATGAGCGACATGGCAAAATTTTTTCGAATAATATCATTTGGTTTACTTGTACTGGCAACTTCATTTTCTTATGCCCAGGCCGATTCTGCAACGCCGGCCGTCTTTAGCTGGAAACTCAGCAGCAAAAAAATTGCGGAAAAGAAATATGAATTGGTATTCACGGCACCGGCTGTTACCAATAGCAGGTTGTATGCACCCGGGCAGGACCTTGATGGCGTTCCATCTGCAGGATTGAGTTTTACAGATTCTTCCATACAAGTTGAAAGTTTTTTGGCCACAAATAATATTCAAACTATTCCGTCAACAGTTTTTGGTAAAGGTAAAGTGGACCTGGTGAATGGAGCAGCTGAATGGAAAGCCATCATCAGTTTTAAAAACACCGTACCGGCACAACTCCTGGGCAACCTTGCGGTTTTCTATAACCACAATGATGAATTTTTATCCGATCAGCCCTTTGCATTCAATGTTTCCCTGGAAGGCGGAACGGCAACAACGGGCAAGATCAAAATTGCTTCCATAGATATTAAACATCCTGCCAGTGATTGCGGTGATGAAGGAACGCAGAACAAAAGCCTGCTTACTATTTTTCTATTGGGATTCCTTGGCGGACTGATCGCTCTAATAACACCCTGTGTATTCCCGATGATACCGGTTACGGTTACCTTCTTTACCAAAAAATCGCCCGACAGGAAGAAAGGAATTATTAATGCCCTCTGGTATGGATTTTTTATTTTCCTCATCTATGTTGCCATCACCCTTCCTTTTCATATTGCCAGCAACACCATCAGCCCCGAAATTTTCAATAATATTTCCACCAATGTATGGCTTAACCTCATCTTTTTTGCGATATTCGTTTTATTCGCTTTGTCATTCTTTGGTTTATTCGAAATAGGGTTGCCTTCTTCCATCGCTAATAAGGCCGATTCAAGATCCGGCCTGGGCAATATTGCCGGCATATTCTTTATGGCAGGAACACTTACGATCGTTTCTTTTTCCTGCACGGGTCCCATTTTAGGAACGCTGCTGGCCAATGTTGCCAATGAAGGTGCATGGCCTTTAACTGCCGGTGCTGCCGGTTTTGGTTTGGCATTGGGATTGCCGTTCGCTTTGTTCGCTATGTTCCCTAACTGGTTGCAATCATTACCCAAATCCGGGGGTTGGATGACGGATATAAAAGTGGTATTGGGTTTTATTGAACTGGCTTTGGCTGTAAAATTTTTAGCCAATGCAGATAATGTAGAGCAGTGGGGCATCCTGAAAAGAGAAATTTTTGTCGGTGGATGGATCATTATTGTGGCTGCAATTGTTTTTTACCTGCTGGGTTGGCTGAAAATGTCGCATAGCTTGCCCATAAAGAAATTTTCTTTTCTGCGCATAGCCTTCATCGTTCTGTTCTCGGCCATAACCATTTACCTTATTCCGGGTGTTACCAATACAAAATGGGCAGGCTTGCGGTTGATGAGTGGGTTTCCACCACCGTTATCTTATAGCATCTACAAACACCATGTATTAATCAAGGAAGGTATTGAACCTATAAAAAATGATTATGAAAAGGCATTGGCAAAAGCGAAGGCAGAAGGCAAGCCTTTGCTGATAGATTTTACCGGATGGGCCTGTGTAAATTGCCGGCGTATGGAAGAAAAAGTGTGGACCAACGATGTTGTCAACAAACTGATGAAGGATGAATTTGTGGTAGTGTCATTGTATGTTGATGAAAAAACCAAACTTCCGTCTACCGGGCAAACTGTATTCACTACAGCTACGGGAAATGCAAAATCGATAATTACAGTAGGAGATAAGTGGGCAACCTTTCAAACAGAAAACTTTGGCGCAACCTCGCAGCCTCAATATGCTATCATAAGCACTGATGAAAAAGCTTTGACGCGGACAAAATTTTATACACCCAGCCCATCTGAATTTGCCGATTGGCTTAAGTGTGGGTTGGCAGCAATGAAAAAGAAATAAAGAGACAATTGAATGATTAAGGTCGACCACCTTTTAAAGGTGGTCGACCTTGTTTGTCTTGGAGGTACAAAATCTTATAATGCGATTTGTTTTTCTGTCATCATCTTGCGCAGGTTGATCAAACCATACCGCATACGGCCTAAAGCTGTATTGATGCTGCACTTGGTAAGGTCAGCAATTTCTTTAAAGCTTAAGTCGGCATAGTGACGTAAAATGATCACTTCACGCTGGTCTTCAGGAAGCATATCCACCATCTTTCTTACCCTGTCATGGCTTTGGCCCGACATCATGCGCTGATCGGCGCCGGGTTCAGAAAAATTAAGTACTTCAAAAATGTCACGGTCGTCGCTGGTTTTAATAGTTGGACTCCGTTTAACTTTCCTGAAATGGTCCACGCACATATTGTGTGCAATACGCATGGCCCATGGTAAAAATTTTCCCTCATCAGTATAACGGCCGCCCTTCAGGGTGTCAATTACACGGATAAATACATCCTGGAAAATGTCTTCTGCCAGGTACTTGTCTTTTACAAGCAGGTAAATTGAAGTGTAAATCTTGTCCTTGTAACGCATCACGATGGTAGCAAGGGCATCTGCATCTCCTTCCATATACATATGGATAAGTTGCTGGTCGGTAAGATTGTTAAGGCATTTCATAAACTTCTACAGTTTTTGGTTTAGGACTTTAGAGACAACCAATAAAAGGGGAAAATTGACGTAGAAGTCTAGGTGATAGGCATCGACGGTTTTTCACTTTAATTGGATATTGGACTGTGAAAATAATGATAATTTTTAAACCGCCAAATTTTTTTTTAAAAATTCTTGGCCTTCAACACAATAAAAGTAGGGGCCGGTTTCCTGATTTCCAACACAACTCATTCATTTTAAGAAGATTTTCACATTTATAGGGTAACAAACCTTCTACGCATTATTTTTGTTACTTTAATGATCATGACAACCTATTTAGTCTCCAAAAGCACCCCAAACAGCAAAACCAGCGGCATCTTTATCAAGGGTGCAAGGGTACATAATTTAAAGAATGTAACTGTTACCATACCACGAAATAAGCTGGTAGTGGTTACCGGTGTATCGGGTTCGGGAAAATCATCACTTACTATTGATACATTATTTGCTGAAGGCCAGCGCCGCTATGCCGAAAGCCTTAGCGCATATGCACGGCAGTTCATGCAGCGCATGAATAAACCCGATGTTGATTTTATAAAAGGACTTTGCCCTGCCATTGCCATTGAACAAAAAGTAATTACCCGTACACCAAGAAGTACCGTAGGCAGCATGACGGAAATTTATGATTACCTGCGTTTGTTATTTGCCCGCGCAGGTAAAACCATTTCACCCGTTAGCGGTAAGGCCGTAAAGAAAGATGATGTGGAAGATGTAGTAAATGCAATAAGCGACCTCACCGATGGAGATAAGGTTTTGTTATTGATCCCCTTTAAGCAACAAAAGAACAGGGATATAAACGAAGAGCTGAATATCCTTTTGCAAAAAGGATTCAGCCGCCTCTACAATGGAAAAGAAGTTTTGAGGATCGAAGAGTTACTTGAACAAAAGGAATTACCAGTCATTAATCATAAATTATCTGTCCTTATAGACCGCCTGGTGGTTAAAGATTTTGATGAAGACGATAAACATCGTATAGCCGATTCAGTTAACCTTGCTTTTTATGAAGGCGAGGGTGAACTGATGCTGGAAGTGAATAATAATAAACCGATTCATTTCAGTAATAAATTTGAAATGGATGGGATTGTATTTGAAGAACCTGTACCCAACTTGTTCTCTTTTAATAATCCATTTGGTGCCTGCCCCACCTGTGAAGGTTTTTCACAGATACTGGGTATTGATCCCGATCTTATCATCCCCGACAAAAATTTAAGTGTTTATGAAGGAGCCGTAGCGCCATGGAAAGGGGAGAAACTGGGCTGGTGGAAAGAACAATTCATTAAAGCCGCTAAGCAATTCGATTTTCCTGTTCATAAACCCATTGCCGATCTTACCGATAAGCAACTGGCTGTTTTATGGGAAGGCAATAAACACGCCAATGGCATCAACGATTTTTTTAAAGAGGTAGAACAAAATTTATATAAAGTGCAATACCGGGTTCTATTGAGCAGGTACAGGGGAAGAACTTTGTGTACCGATTGCAAAGGCTATCGGTTAAGAAAAGAAGCACTGTATGTAAAAGTTGCGGGTAAGCATATCGGGGAGTTGTGCGAAATTCCCGTGAAAGACCTGCAGGACTGGTTTTCGAAATTAAAATTGGGTGCATACGACCAGCAGGTAGCAAAAAGGATCCTCACAGAAATTCATCACCGCATAAAAACATTGCTGGATGTTGGCCTTGGCTACCTCACATTGAACAGGCTGGCCAATTCATTGAGTGGGGGCGAAAGCCAACGCATACAATTAACAAGAAGCCTGGGCAGTAACCTCACCAACTCCCTGTATATTTTAGATGAGCCATCCATTGGTTTGCACAGCCGCGATACAGAACGATTGATCACTGTATTAAAAGAATTAAGAGATCTTGGTAATACAGTTGTCGTTGTTGAACATGATGAAATGATGATGAGGGAAGCTGATCATATCATTGATATGGGGCCGTTGGCAAGTCACCTGGGTGGGGAAGTGGTAGCCGAAGGGGATTATGATGCCATCATTGCTAATGCCGACAGCCTTACCGGTAAATATCTATCGGGTAAACTTAAAATTGAAGTGCCGGCTATCATCCGTAAATGGAACCGTTCAATAAAATTAATAGGAGCACGGCAAAATAATTTAAAGAACATTACAGTTGAATTTCCGTTGAATACACTGTGCGTGGTAAGTGGCGTAAGCGGCAGCGGTAAAACAACTTTGGTAAAACAGATATTATATCCCGGCCTGCAAAAACTAAAAGGTGAATTCACCGCAAAGGCAGGAATGCACAAAGCCATTACAGGTGATGTGGAATATATTGCCCAGGTGGAAATGATCGATCAAAACCCCATTGGCAAATCTTCCCGCAGCAACCCGGTTACTTATATAAAAGCATATGATGAGATAAGAGACCTGTACAGCAGCCAGCCCATGAGTAAGATGCGGGGCTTTCAACCCAAACATTTTTCCTTTAATGTGGATGGCGGAAGATGTGATGCCTGCAAAGGTGAGGGAGAACAGGTAGTTGAAATGCAGTTTTTGGCTGATGTGCACCTAACCTGTGAAGTATGCGGTGGGAAAAGATTTAAAGAAGAAGTGCTTGATGTAAAATATAAAGACAAAAGTATTTACGATGTACTGGAGATGAGTGTGGATGATGCAATAAATTTTTTCGCATCGGAAAAAGATGTTACTAAAAAGATACAGCCACTGAGTGATGTTGGGTTGGGTTATGTAAAACTGGGGCAATCTTCCGATACACTTTCCGGCGGGGAAGCGCAAAGGGTAAAACTGGCTTCATTCCTGGGCAAAGGAAAATCGCAGGGAAGCATCTTATTTATTTTTGATGAACCTACAACCGGCCTGCATTTTCATGACATAAAAAAATTGCTGACCTCCTTCAACGCCTTGATAGAGCAGGGTCATTCCATCATAGTGATTGAACACAATACTGATGTAATAAGATCGGCTGATTGGGTAATTGACCTTGGCCCCGAAGCGGGTGACGGTGGGGGCAACCTGGTTTTTGCCGGAAAACCTGCCGACTTAAAAAAATGTAAGGCGAGTTATACGGGCAAATTTTTGTAAGCTATCTGCTACCGCAACCTGTCACTGTCCTTCACCACTTTATCATCTTTAAAAATACCCCTGGCCGCCAGGAAAAAAGAAATAACGATAATACTGTGCAGGATAGCAGTGAGGGAATAAGTGCCCTGGGTGAAGGTTTTCACTTCGCGGTAATATAAGAAGATGAGCAGGGCTTCCAGTAAAATACCCAGTACGCATAAACGCAATTGCAACCCCCTTTTTTTGAAAAGAAAAATGGTCAATAACGCCAATGCCCCAACCGCTACGGTGGTCAGCATCAATAAAAAACTCTCATTGGCCTTCAATTCGTAGGGTGATAATCCTTTTGCATTAGTGCCGCTGTAATAAGAGAACTTGAAAGAGGCAAAAGCGCAGGCTGATGCCAGCAGGAGCCAGAGTGTTTGAATACGTTGTATCATACCAAAATAATATATCCAAAATTAATCAATAGTTGGTAATAATAAGATCATTATCTGTAAATGAAACCGGCGTTAACCCAACTCAGGATATAAAGGAAACTGCGCCATAAAAGACCCTACCTCTTGCTTAACGCCAGGCAATATGGTTTCATCATGAATGTTCATTAGTACCTTATCTATAAGATCAACCACGGTTTGCATGTGTTCTTCTTTCATTCCTCTTGTAGTGATAGCAGGTACACCTACGCGTATACCCGATGTTACAAAGGGGCTTTTATCATCAAAGGGAACGGCATTTTTATTGAGGGTTATATGCGCTTTGTCCAGGGTTTCCTGTGCTTTTTTACCGGTGATATTTTTGTTCCGAAGGTCGATCAGCATCAAATGATTATCGGTACCCCCCGAAATGATCTGGTAGCCTTTTGCTGTAAATGCTTTTGCCATGGCCTGGGCATTGGCAACGATCTGTTTTGCATAAACAGTAAATTCATCACTCAGCAATTCGCCGAAAGCAACTGCTTTTGCTGCAATCACGTGTTCCAGCGGGCCGCCCTGTGTGCCGGGAAAAACAGCCATATCGAGCAGGTTGCTCATCATACGGATATTGCCCTTCATGTCCTTTAATCCAAAAGGGTTTTCAAAATCTTTTTTCATCAGGATAATTCCTCCCCTGGGGCCACGAAGTGTTTTATGCGTAGTGCTGGTAACAAAGTGGCAATGTTCAAATGGTGAACTCAGTAATCCTTTTGCAATCAAGCCTGCAGGATGTGCCATATCGCACAGTACCAGTGCGCCTATTTCATCTGCTACTTTCCTGATCCTTGCATAGTCAATGTCACGGCTATACGCAGATGCACCGCAGATGATCAGCTTTGGTTTTTCAGCCCTTGCTTTCTCTTCCAGCATTTCATAATCGATCAAACCTGTTTCTTTTTTCACACCATAAAAATGTGGCTGGTATAATTTGCCCGAAAAATTAACCGGTGAGCCATGGGTAAGGTGCCCGCCCATGCTAAGATCGAGCCCTAAAATTTTGTCACCGGGTTGTAAGACGGCTAGCATTAGTGCGGCATTGGCCTGTGCACCGCTATGTGGCTGTACATTGGCATAGTCGCAGTTGAAAACTTTTTTTATCCGGTCGATGGCCAGTTGTTCTACCTGGTCCACGATCTCGCAACCCCCATAATACCTTCTGCCGGGATAACCTTCGGCATATTTATTTGTCAGGGATGTGCCCATAGCCTGCATCACGGGCAGGCTGGTAAAATTTTCTGAAGCGATCAGTTCTATACCATTACGCTGGCGTTCCAGCTCTTTATTGATGAGGTCGAAGACCAGTTTATCTTTTTGCATATACAGCTGTTGGTTCAGCAAATATAAGCAGGGCTCTTTACTTTACTGCATCCGGTAATAACGGAATATTCACAAAGCATTAGTCAATTACTCAAAATTTACTACTTTCACACCCCGTTTAAGCAAGAGAATAATATTATTGTAAACTAAATGTTCTGCCCAAGGCAGATTGGGGTTTCACAATGAAGGCAATAATTCCAGTGGCAGGCGCCGGCACAAAGCTTCGTCCACATACCTATACACAACCCAAAGCGCTGATCCCGCTTGCAGGAAAGACCATACTCAGCATTATTGTAGACCAGTTACATGAGGCGGGCATCAATGATTTCATTTTTATTATCGGTTACCTGGGCGATAAGATCCAGGATTATGTAAAGGCCAAATATCCCGGGCTCAACTGTCATTTTATCCAGCAAAGCGAACGTTATGGTACGGGTCATGCCATTGATCTTACCAAAGAAATTGTAGGCGATGATGAGGTATTGATCGTATTGGGTGATACCATTGCCGAATATGATGTAAAAGAAGTGATGAATTCACCCCATTCGATGCTGGGTGTAAAAAGGGTAGATGATCCCCGCAATTTTGGTGTAGCCGAAATTGAAGAAGACGGGATTATCAGCCGCGTGGTGGAAAAACCTTCTATTCCTAAAAGCAATATGGCCCTTGTGGGTGTTTATAAGATCAAGGAGACAAATTTTTTATTTGCCTGCCTGCAAAAGATCATCGAAACAGATATCAAGAGCTATGATGAGTTTAATCTCACTGATGCACTGGAATGTATGATACAAAGCGGGGCAAAGTTCCAGTCCTTTAAAGTGCAGAATTGGTTTGATTGCGGTAAGAAAGAAACCCTGCTGGAATCAAATGCCACCCTGCTCAAAAAATTTGGCGGCAATATCGCTGAAGAACATTCTTTTGAGAATACCATTATCATTCCGCCCGTTAGTATAGCAGAAGGCTGCGATATCAGGAATTCTGTGATCGGTCCTAATGTTGCCATCGGGGAGAATACTACGATCAGTCATGCCATTATTAAAGACTCCATCATTGGCTCTTACTCAAGACTGGTGGAAATTGTGTTGAATAATTCCCTCATTGGCAGTGATGCAGAAGTAAAAGGGGTAAACCGAAGCCTGAATATCGGCGATAATACTGCCATCGACCTTAGCGGCGGCACTAAGGGCTGACCAGCTTAAGGAGATCCTGTCTTTTTTCTAATTTTTTACCCGGATTATTGAAAATTTCGTGTGATTTATAAAATAAATTCTTTTACTTTGCGTTTCAAAGTACTTTCAATTTCTTTTAACGATATTTGAAAAACGATATTTAACTAAAATGCAAAACCGGGTTACCAGGCTTTTTAATATTGATTATCCCATCATACAGGCAGGGATGATATGGGCCAGCGGATGGCGCCTTGCCAGTGCGGTGAGTAATGCCGGCGGCCTAGGTTTAATTGGCAGCGGTAGCATGTACCCCGAAACATTGCGTGAACATATTCAAAAAACAAAAGCGGCTACAAAAAAACCATATGGTGTTAATGTGCCGTTGCTTTATCCCGATATTGAAAAACATATGCAGTTGATTATCGACGAAAAAGTTCCTATCGTTTTCACTTCGGCAGGTAATCCAAAAACATGGACAAAAATTTTAAAAGATGCCGGTACCATCGTGGTGCATGTGGTAAGCAGCAGTAAATTTGCATTGAAGGCGCAGGAAGTCGGTTGCGATGCAGTCGTTGCCGAAGGTTTTGAAGCCGGTGGCCATAACGGTAGGGAAGAAACGACAACGATGGTCTTGATCCCCGCGGTATGTGCTGCAGTAACGATCCCTGTAATTGCAGCAGGCGGTATTGCCACCGGAAGGCAAATGCTGGCGGCAATGGTATTGGGTGCAGAAGGAGTGCAGGTGGGCAGCCGCTTTGTTGCCAGTCCTGAAGCTTCATCACATGATAATTTCAAAGGCCTTGTAATAACAGCGCAGGAAGGTGATACGCAGCTCACACTAAAACAACTTACACCGGTGCGGATGATAAAAAATAAATTCTTTACCCAGGTGCAACAAGCAGAGCAGCAGGGTGCAACAGCCCAGGAGTTACAAGATTTATTAGGAAGGGCCCGTGCCAAAAAAGGAATGTTTGAAGGAGAACTGGAAGAAGGAGAACTGGAAATAGGCCAGGTAAGTGCCATCATAAAAACAATAAAACCAGCTGCTGCAATTGTAGAAGAAATGTGGGAAGAGTTTCAGGCAGCATTACAACAGCCAGTAAAATAAATTATTACCTTTACGCGATTTTATTTTTTTTAAAAATAACTCAAAACAAATGTTACTAACCCCCGTCCGGTATTCCAAGTCCATTAAAAGATCACTGGTAATTTTTTTTATATTTTGTTTTATTCAAACAACCAGGGCGCAGATACAGCCCCCGGTAAAAGACCCCAGTAACCCCGAGGGTATCAGTGTGCCTACACAAATGCCCCCGGCGCAGTTATATGACATGTTAAAAGATAAAAACCCTGATAACACCAATACCAAAACAATCGGTAAGGACAAGAACAAAAGCCTGAAAGAAAGACTACAAAAAGACAGCCTTGTACGGGAGAACACTCCTCAATCCATCAATAAAACAGAAGACACTTACGGGATGAATTTATTCCGTGCCGGCGTAGTGGCTTCCATCACAGAATTATCCACCCCTCCATTGGATTATCCCATTGGTGTTTACGACCATGTCATTGTTTCTTTATGGAACGGTGCCGAAGCTACCTTTGAATATGTAGTGGCAAGGGACGGTTCTATTTTTCCTACCGGCCTCGGTAAAATATATTTACAGGGCTTAACTTTTGATAATGTGCGTTCGCTGATCACCCGGCGTTTTAAATCATTTGTTCCTCCCTCCACTAATATCACCGTTTCACTGGGCGAACCCCGTACCATCACAGTAAATGTGGCGGGAGAAGTGAATACACAGGGCCCCGTTACGGTTTCAGCATTTACTAATGCCTTCAATGTGATTGCACTGGCTGGTGGCCCTTCTGACCTGGCTAATTTAAGAGAGATACTGATAAAAAGAAATGGAAAAGTTATTGATGTCCTGGACGTGTATAAATATTTAACCACCGGAGATTTTGGGAAGCATATTTACATGGACAATAATGACTTTGTAATAGTACAAACAGTAGAGAAAAAAGTAAAAGCTGAAGGAAAGTGGAAAAGGCCGATGTTTTACCAGTTGAAAAAAGATGAAGGTATTAAAGCCCTGATGAAATATTCGGGAGGATTGCTAAGGGACGCTTTTGCCAGTGGTATGAAAGTATACAGGACGGAACTGGAAAAGCAGACGATCAAGGACGTAAATGCTACTGCTATCATTAACCCCACTAATGATGTCCGTTTTAAAAATGAAGATTTTTTACTGGAAGACGGCGATATCGTTAAAGTAATTGCTGTTAATCCCGGGCTCATGAATAAAGTGGAACTAAAGGGAGAAGTATCTTATCCCGGGCAATATGAAATAAGAAAAGGCGATAAATTATTTGACCTGATCAACCGTGCCGGTGGCATAACGCGTAACACATACTTACCAAGGGCTTATATTTTCAGGGGAGGGGGCGATAGCACCAATATAAAAGCCAACAAGCTTGAGATCAATTTATCTGATATAGCAAAGAATGACACTTCAAGCGCAAATAACCTGGAGTTATATGCCAATGACCAGGTATTGCTTTTTAACAGTAATGATTTTGGGGAAAAACAATACGTTGAAATTTTCGGTGAAGTAAAAAAAGAAGGAAAGGTTAATAAATACGGCGGGATGACCTTACAGGACCTCCTGTACCTGTCGGGGGGATTAAAACAGTCTGCAGAATATTCCAGAATAGAGATATCCAGTATTGTTGATATTGACTCGGCAAAAAAGCAACAGCAACCAACGCATACAGTTATCCGAACCCTGAAAGTATCACCTGAGCTTGACCTGGATAGTATTTCGGCAACAATAATAATGAAGCCTTATGACCAGGTATATGTAAGAAAGAACCCTACATTTGAATTACAGCAACTGGTACAGATAAACGGGCTCATCAAGTATCCAGGCCCTTATCCGCGACTAAGTAAATTTGAACACTTATCTTCTTATATTGAAAGATCAGGCGGCGTAAAAGAGAATGCTGATCTGAGCGGCGCTATACTCTATCGTAAAAAAACCCAATTCTTCAGGGATAATGTTACTGCTAAAGTGAATACTTTAAGTGACTCTACCGGCGCCATAAAATTAGACTCGGTTAAAACAGAAATTGCTGAAGTATCACAGGAACCTATCAGCATTGACCTTTACCGGGCACTTAAGTATAAGAACTCTAAATATGATATCGTATTACAGGAAGGCGATGTGGTTTTTGTGCCCGAAATAAATCCGTTTGTAAGTGTAAAAGGGACGGTACAGTCGCCATTGAAATTAACCTTCGATAAAGAGCATACCAATGTGGCTTATTATGTAGATAAGGCAGGTGGTTATGGCCAGCGGCCATGGCGCGGCCGTATTTATGTTCAATACGCAAATGGTAAGAGCAGGCGTACCAAAACATTCTTCTTCATACACTTTTATCCAAAAGTAGAAGAAGGAAGCACCATCAATGTTCCATTCAGGCCCGAAGGTAAAGGCGTTACTGATGTGGCACAGCAGGTAATGTTATCGATCATACCGATAGTAACCGCTGCTGTTATTGCCCGCTTATTAATAAAATTATAACCATAAACAAATAAAGCGCTGATGAATAACTTTGAACTGATCAGGCAATTGTTGAAAAGACTGAAAAAATTCAGTTGGGTGATCCTGTTGATCGCAGCAGGCTTTGGCGCATTTTTTTATTTTATGGCCAAGCAGAGTATTTTATTATACACTTCCAAAGCCACCGTATTTCCCCTAAACAGTTCCAGCGATAATACCGTATCCAGTTCAACCATCAGTAATATCCTGGGCCTTTCCGACGCGCCTAAATCCTTTAGTGGAGAAGCATCCATTAATATTGTTGAATTGGCTACAAGCCGGCGTACCCGTGAAGCTGTGGCCATGGAAAAAATACCTTCCATGCATAATAAAATGGTATCCGAATTACTGATTGAAGAGAATAATAATCATATGGGGTTCATGCAAAATGAAAAATTAAATCCACCCCGCGATAGTTTACAACTGATCAACCTGGGAAGTAATTTATTAAGGGCGGGCTTCCAGTCAAAGATCAATAAAAACGGTATCCTGGAATTGTATTTTACCAATAGTAATGAACAAATCGTGAGGGAAGTGAGTTATATTTTTATTGATAAGCTTTCCAGTTTCTACATTGACCTGAAAAAGAAAAAGGCGGAGATCGATTATGAATTTGCTGTAAAAAAAGCAGACTCGCTGCTGAATGTTTTAAATGGATTGGATAAGCGGGCCATTGCATTGGATGAGAGCACTTTTTTTACCAATGAAGAATTGCAGCGGTATAGTTTACCCAAGCAAAATCTTGCCCAGGATAAATCCACCGTGCAATCGCAGTATTATTATGCAGTAAATAACCGTGAGGCGGCGGCTTATAAATTACAGAAAGAAACACCGATTATTGAGCCACTCGATAAGCCCGAGCCACCTTATGATACTTCTCAAAAATCTTCCTCTCTTTATATTGTCATGGGCCTTATGCTGGGAACACTTATAGGCATAGTATTGATTAGCTGGAAAATAGTAAGCAAATTCGTAGGAGATGAATTAAATAAGGCGATAGAAAAAGCTTCAAAACCAAAAGAAGTGCCGGCTGAAACAAAAACTGTGTAAGCAATGGTGAATGGTCAACAAGTCATTCAGTAATTACACTGCCTGAGTGATCGGCCATTCACCACTGACTTATTTTCTAAACGCCCATTTGATCATTTCTTTCCAACTTGGTTTTTTACCATACATTAAGATGCCCGTACGGTAGATCCTTGCTGCAAACCAGGTGGTAAGCATGAAGCCGGCTACAAGCAATACCATTGATAAACCCAATTGCCACCAGGGCACTGTATTGGGTACACCAAACGGAATACGCGCCATCATCACTATTGGTGAACTGAAAGGGATAATGCTTGACCATACTGCAACAGAACTGCTGGGATTAGCTATGGCCGGGGTCATTAATGCAATAGAGAAGATCACCAGCATGGTAATGGGGAAACTTAATGACTGCGCCTCTCTCATATCTTCATTGATCGCACTGCCAATGGCGGCATATAAAGAAGAATAAAAAAAGAATCCCCCCAGTAAATAAAATATGAAGCAACCTACCGTTACAGGAATATTTACGCTGGTGAAAACTTCCTGCACCCTTCCTATCATTGCAGAAGTTGCACCGCCACTACCTGTTGTTTTGGTAACATTGTAAATAATAAAGATACAGGCTATCCAGATCAGGAACTGGGTTAACGCTACCATCCCTATGCCAATGATCTTCCCGATCATTAACTGAAAAGGTTTTACAGATGATACCACCACTTCTGCAATGCGGCTGGTCTTTTCTTCTGTAACACCCATCATTACCTGTGAACCATACAATAATAAAATAAAATACATCAGAAAGCCACATACATATCCAATGGTACTGGCAATACCTGCATTGGCATTCCTGTCTTTTTCATTGTTTAATTTAAATATTATCGCTTTATTTAAAATGGCATCTTTGGCATTATCCAAACCAAGACTATCGTGTTTCAGCTGATTCCACATCTGGTTAAACTTTTTTTCAATGGGATTGATAGCTCCCAAACCAAATGATTTTTTAGTATTTACTTTTATCTCATTGCTGTCAACACCCGATCTCCAGTTAAATTGCTGCGGTATTATTACGTAACCATCATATCCTAAAGAATCGAAATTTTTTCTCAACATCCCGGTATCCTGGTTCACTAATATTAAAGTGTTGGAAGTATCGGTACCATTTACAGCATTTATCCGGGTTGCTTTGAATAAGCCCGATTGGTCGATCATGGCAATTTTCAGATCTTCCCTGGTCTTATCGGCAATATAACCGGTTCCAAAGATCAATCCCAGGTATAAGAGCGGGAAAAGAATGGTACCGATGATGAAAGTTTTTTTTCTTACCCTTGTAAGAAATTCTCTCTTTATGATTAATATGATCTTGTTCATGGCAGGTTAAATTATTTGTGTTGCTTATGCGGTTATGTTTTCAAATTGCCTGGCAGTAGGGGTACCTTCCACCAGTTTAATGAATATGTCGTTCAATGATGGTAATATTTCTTTAAAAGAAACTATACTGATGCCCTGGTTCATGAAATAACCCAATACATCATTGGCTTTGTATCCCTGGTTGATCTTAACGGTAAGTTGTTGGGCTGTGGTGCCAACGACATCAAATGCAGGGCTGCTGACCGTTGCAGGAATACTTTCGACTTGTATGCCAAATAAGTTTTCTTTAAAATCCTGTTTAACACCCTGTACAGTGCCATCAAGGATTTTCTGTCCTTTATTTACCAGTGCTATATGATTGCAGATCTCTTCTACCTGTTCCATACGGTGTGTACTGAAGATAATTGTGGTACCATTTTGTGCCAGGCGGTAGATCTCATCTTTAATAAGATTGGCATTGATAGGATCCAGGCCACTGAAAGGTTCATCCAGAATGATCAGGTCGGGTTCATGCAAAACGGTAATGACGAATTGTAGTTTTTGTCCCATGCCCTTACTCAGGTCTTCCACTTTTTTATTCCACCAGCTTTCCATTTCGAGGCGCTTGAACCAGAATTGAATTTTCTGCATCGCATCGGCCCTGCTTAGTCCCTTGAGGCGGGCAAGGTACAATGCCTGTTCACCGATTTTCATCTTTTTGTATAGCCCCCTTTCCTCGGGCATATAACCAATATACCGGGCATCATTTTCGGGATCAAATTTTTTCCCTTTTAAAATGATCTCACCTGCGTCGGGATAAAAGATCCCCGTGATCATTCTTATCAGTGTTGTTTTGCCGGCACCATTGGGACCAAGCAGTCCGAATATATCTCCCTTCGGGACAGACATGCTGATATCGTCCACCGCTTTTTGTGTGGCAAAATATTTTTTAAGATTATGTAGTTCTAAGATGTTCATTGCAAAATGTATTTGATATCAAATATAATTTAAACTAAAAACAGTAGGATGAAATTTTGGTGAATGAACAATCAGCAAACCAATCGGGACAGGCTGTACATGACAAACCTGCGCATCCAAAAGCCTACCCATCTGAACAAATCTGCATCGCTACCCTTTCACCATCCATTGCTGCACTCACAATACCGCCGGCATAACCTGCCCCTTCCCCACAGGGATAAAGATTTTTTAATTGAGGGTGGGTAAGTGTTTCAGCATTCCGCGGAATTCTTACCGGCGAAGAAGTACGGCTTTCCGTAGCAACCACCACGGCTTCATTGGTAAAATAACCATTGGCACCCTGCCTGCCCGGCATTTTTTTTCCGAATTCAATAAATCCTTTGGCTAAAGACCGGTAAATAAAACCGGGTAAAATATCTTTTAGCTGTGCAGACTGTATACCCGGTAAATAAGAACAGGCCGGTAATGTTGCTGATGAACTTCCATTGCTAAAGTCGGCCATACGTTGGGCAGGCGCCACTAATTTTCCTCCTCCTGCTTTAAAACAATCCTGTTCTACCATCTGCTGAAAATACATTAATAACAAAGGACTTTTTTCATCGCCTATTGCCCATTGCCTATTGCCCGTTGTATGTTTCTTCAGTGCTTTAATTGCGTCTTCCACTTCCACCTGTACCACCATTCCACTATTCGCAAAAGGATTATTTCTTTTAGATGGGCTCCAGCCATTCACCACCAATTCTCCGGGCGAAGTTGATGCCGGGGCAATGATACCTCCCGGGCACATGCAGAAGGAGAATACTCCGCGTTCATTTACCTGTTGCACCAAACTATAAGAAGCCGGTGGCAGATCATCTTCCTTTACCGGGCAATGGTATTGTATATTATCAATTAATGATTGTGGATGTTCGATGCGTACACCCAATGCAAATGGTTTAGCTTCGATCAATATTTTTTTATGATGCAACAGTTCAAAAATATCCCTTGCGCTGTGCCCTGTGGCTAAAATAAAAGCAGTCGCTTCAAATAAATTTCCATCGGCAGTTCTTACAGCAGTTATTCTATCTTCCCTGGTAATAAGGTCGACTACTTTTTTTTCAAATAGAAATTCTCCCCCGCAGTCAACAATTTGTTTTCGCATAGCGGTAATGATATGCGGTAGTTTATTGGTGCCAATATGCGGGTGGGCGTCATATAAAATATTTTCTTCGGCGCCAAAGCGTACAAAAAGATTTAGTATGCGTTCAATATTTCCTCTTTTATTACTGCGGGTGTATAATTTACCATCACTGTAAGTACCTGCACCACCTTCACCAAAACAATAATTGCTGTCGGGGTTAATGAGCCCTTCTTTATTCAATCGGGCAAGATCACGGCGCCTTGCCCTTACTTCCTTTCCCCTCTCGAGTATAATGGGCCTGATACCCTGCTCTATCAATTGCAGGGCTGCAAATAAACCGGCGGGCCCGGCACCAATGATGATCACTTTTTTTTGAGCGTTACTTACTTCTTTGAAATAAAATTCGCGGAGTTGTCTTTGCTGAAAAGGTTCGTCTATAAATGCGTTTACAGTGAGGTTTACCCAAATGGTCTTTGCCCTTGCATCGATGGATCGCTTTAAAATATGATAACCTGAAACGGCAGTACTGTCTTTACCGGCAGTATCGGCCAGTAATTGTTTAATTATTACTTCATTTGCCATTGCTGATGGCCGCAGTTTAATGGATATCTTTTGTTGCATAGTGTTAGGTAGTTAGCCTAAAAACTTTTGTATGATCAGCTGATCCCGGGTCAGGTCAACCAGCGGTTTAGAATGGCAGGTCATCCACCGCATCGGGAGGTGTGGCCGAAAATGTATCCAGTGGTTCCAGGTAATCATTATCTGTTTTGGTTGCACCCGGTTGCAGGATATGTTCAATTCTCCAGGCATCTAAATTGGTGATATAATTTACTTTGCCATCCTTTTCCCATTTGCTGCCCTTGATATTGAAGTAAACTTTTATTTCATCACCGGTATTAACCCGGTCAATGATGGTTGTTTTATCCTGTACGCATTGAAACTTAACGTAATTGGTAATGGTACGGCCATTGATATCATCTGTTTTTTCAACAGCAAACTCCCTTGTCTTAAAGGTTTCGGTTCGTTGCACCGTATCATACTTGGCAACTAATTTACCGGTCAGTTCATAACTCATAGTAATAATTTTGTATGCCAAAAGTAAACCTATTTACTGATAAATTATTTTGTTGATTCTTTTCTTAGGTATAATAAAAATTAGCTATCTTCCTTATATAATTAGTATACCATTATGCGGAAGCTCCCGATTGTTTTTCTGGCAGGTTTTTCTGTACTGGTTTTTTCCTCTTCCTGTAAAACGTTTTTCCAACCAAGTGCTGTACAATATGCAGATTACCGGCTGGGTCAAAGCAATGCAAAGGATAGTGCTATACTGGTAATGCTAAAGCCTTATGCCGATAGTGTAAATAAAAGTATGAGTGATGTTGTTGGAGTAGCTTCCATAATGCTGGAAAAAAAACAACCCGAAGGTACCCTCGGTAATTTTTTGGTAGATGCAATGCTGTTGATGGCGAAGGAAAAATACCAGGTACCCGTTGATGCTGCCTTTCTTAACAGTGGGGGTATCAGGTTGCCTTCATTGGCTGCAGGGAATATTACCAGGGGAAAAATTTTTGAATTGTCGCCGTTTGATAACATTGTTGTATTACAAAAATTCAGTGGTAAAGTTTTGCAGCAGTTTTTAGATCATGTTTCTGCCAATAGCGGATGGCCAAGTGCCGGTGTAACCTGGCAGATAAAAAATAAAAAAGCGGTGAATGTAATGGTAAATGGTTCTCCCATCAATGAATCGGCTACGTATACGGTTGCTATCCTTGATTATCTTGCCAATGGGGGAGATGATTGCAACATGCTGCGCCCGATTCCGCAAATCAGCAATGGTTATGTTTTCAGGGATGCCATATTTGATTATTTAAAAAGGCTTACCAGAGAAGGGAAAACCGTTTCAGCAAAAATAGAAAACCGGGTAACTAATGCAGAGTAGAAGAAAATTCATCAGACAAACTGTATTCACCACTGGGGCATTGATGGCATCAAGATCTGTTTTTGCAGGATTGCAGGAAGATACTGCGCTACAAAAGCTCACCATATTGCATACCAATGATGTGCACAGCAGGATGGAGCCCTTTCCTATGGATGGTGGAAAGAACCAGGGGCTTGGTGGCATAGCATTCAGGGCAGCCCTCATTAAAGAAATAAGGAGTGAAGAAAAGCAGGTGCTTTTGCTGGATGCGGGCGACATCTTCCAGGGAACACCATTCTTTAATATGTACAAAGGCGAACCCGAAATGAAAGCAATGGCAGCCATGGGTTATGATGCGGCTACAATGGGGAATCATGATTTTGATGCCGGACTCGAAAACTTTGCTATGCAATTGCAGCATGGAAAATTTCCCCTGTTGATGAGTAATTATGATTTCAGCAATACGCCAATGGAATTTAAATATCAACCGTATAAAATTTTCAGGAAAGGAAAACTGAAGATCGGTGTAACGGCTGTTGGTATTGAACTGAGCGGGTTGGTACCGGACAGTTTATTTGGTAACACTAAATACCTTGATCCCATACAAAAGGCGAATGAAATGGCGGCTACATTGAAAAATGACGCTGGTTGCGATATGGTGATCTGCCTTAGTCACCTGGGGTACCAGTATAAGGATAATAAAGTATCTGATGAGGTACTTGCAAAAGAGACGGAAAATATTGACCTGATCATTGGCGGCCATACCCATACTTTTTTTGAAGCACCGGTAACCTATAAAAACAAGGCTGGCAGTGATGTGCTGGTGAACCAGGTGGGTTGGGCAGGCATTATTTTGGGCAGGCTGGACTTTGAATTTTCGGGCTATAAAAAGAAAAGCCTCGCAAAATCTCATACTGTGGTTGTTGGGAAAAAAACAAATGAATAAAAAATTTTTTTTTCAACAATTTATTCGATATTCGCTGTCTTGCTAAAGATTTTTTTTTCAATGAAAAATGAAAAGGAAATCTGACAGTGAATTGCCAACACAAACTATTCTTAACTCGGGATATAAATTGCTTAAGGAATAATGGATAAAGCTTTTGATAAAGTATGGGCTAATTGTTTAGAGATAATCAAAGACATTGTAGAATGGCAGCATTTTAAAACATGGTTTGAACCGATCAAAGCTGTTGCGTTAAAAGAAAAAGTTTTAACCATACAGGTGCCCAGCCAGTTTTTTTATGAGTACCTTGAAGAACATTATGTTTCGCTTTTGGCAAAAACTTTAAAAAGGGAATTGGGTGCAGCGGCACGTTTGGAATACAGGATAATGGTTGACAGCGGTAACAGTAAGAATAAACCGCTCACCATGGATGTGCCGGGTAATGGTTATAAATCATATTCAAACAACGAAATGGATTTTCCACTTGTCATAAATAATCCTGTTAAAAATCCATTTGTGATTCCGGGTCTCAAAAAGATGCAGATCGACCCGCAACTTAACCACGCTTATACTTTTGATGCTTTTATAGAAGGCGATTGTAACCGGGTTGCCCGCCGGGCCGGAAAAACAGTGGCAGAGAAGCCCGGAACCACTTCCTTCAATCCTTTGGTGATCTATGGTGGTGTTGGTTTAGGTAAAACCCATCTTGCCCAGGCCATCGGGAATGAGGTAAAAAGGCTGCATACCAATAAAGTGGTATTATATGTGAGCTCCGAGAAATTCATCAACCAGTTCATTGATCATGGCCGTAATGGCGCCATCAATGATTTCATACATTTTTACCAGTTGATCGATGTATTGATCATTGATGATGTGCAATTCTTTAACCGTGCCGAAAAATCGCAGGACGCTTTTTTCTCCATCTTTAATCATTTGCACCAAAGCGGTAAACAATTAATTCTTACCAGCGACAAACCACCTAAAGACCTTGAAGGTGTACAGGAAAGATTGTTGAGTAGGTTTCGGTGGGGGCTAAGCGCAGATTTGCAGGTACCTGATTATGATACCAAGATAGAGATACTGGAAAAGAAGATGAAGAGCGATGGTTTGGAAATGCCCCGTGAAGTGGTGAAGTATATTGCGTATAATATTAATAGCAATGTAAGGGAGTTGGAAGGCGCTCTGATATCATTATTGGCACAATCTTCGCTCAATAAAAGGGAAATAGACCTGGAATTGGCAAAGAAAGTGCTACGCAATTTTGTGAAATCTTCCAGTAAGGAGATCACGATAGATGCCATTCAAAAAATGGTGTGCGAGTATTTTGATGTGCCTTATGATAAGTTATTGCAAAAAACACGCAAGCGTGAAATTGTACAGGCCCGCCAGATCACGATGTTTTTGGCCAAAGCATTCACTAAAAATTCACTTAAAACCATTGGAGAGCATTTTGGCGGGCGTGACCACACCACGGTGATTCACAGTTGCCAAACGGTAAAAGACCTGATGGATACCGATAGCCTCTTCAAGGAAAGTGTATTGGAACTGCAGCAAAAGGTTCAGTTGGCCGCAATGTAAAAAAGATCAAGCGCAGATAATATCATCCAGATCCTGATGGGCCTGGATTTTTTTTATATAGAGATTAAGATCATGCAACAGAGGGTATTTTTAATTATTTGCACATATTTTCCATTTAGTTTTGGGCGATAGCGCATGGAATTGTATTTTTGCCACCCTTAATTACAGGGCAGGTTAGAAGAGGTTCCGCCATTTGGCGGACGAACGGAAGCGTGAGATTTAAAATAGGTATTTCGGAGAGGTGCCTGAGAGGCCGAAAGGAACGGTTTGCTAAATCGTCGTACGGGTTAAACTGTACCGTGGGTTCGAATCCCACCCTCTCCGCAAAAAAGTTCTTAAAAACGGTAACCAATAGTTCGGGGCGTAGCGTAGCCCGGTTATCGCGCCTGGTTTGGGACCAGGAGGTCGCAAGTTCGAATCTTGCCATCCCGACAGAGCCCTTCGATTTGTTTCGAAGGGCTTTTTATTTTCCAATAAAAAAAACCTTTCCCTGGCGAGAAAGGCTTTTTGAGAGAATTTAAAATCTTTTATTGAACAGCAAGCTTTG
>JAYWAN010000166.1:0-10395 GCA_043782405.1 Chitinophagaceae bacterium | reverse complement strand
TTTCGGAGAAAAGAATATAAACAAAGGGCATAAATTAAAAAAAGCTCCTGATTTTTCAGAAGCTTGTGTGATCTGGCTGGGACTCGAACCCAGGGCCCATACATTAAAAGTGTATTGCTCTACCAACTGAGCTACCAAATCATCCTCCATTTTTTCAAACGGAGTGCAAAAATAAGGCAAAAAGCCATTGCTTCAAATTATTTACCGAAAGTTTTTCCCCAATAGCCTTAATAACCTTACAATTTCTTTGTAAACAGCCGCTGAACTCACCTATTTTTGTCAATAAATTTTATATGCCGGATTTCTTCAAAAACAAAGTAGTTGCTATCACCGGTGGAAGCGACGGTATTGGCAAAGCCCTGGTTGATGCACTGCTCCCACTTGGTGCCAAAGTAGCTACCTGCGGGCGCAACCAGGATAAACTCTACGACCTGCAGATAAGGCATTCGGGCAGTCACCTGCACACTATTGTTGCAGATATAAGTAATCAAAATGACTGTAAGAATTTCATTGATTCTACCATACAGGTCTTTGGCGGCATTGATATCCTTATCAATAATGCCGGCATTTCTATGCGGTCATTAATAAAAGATGCGGATATTGATGTGATAGAGAAATTAATGCAGACCAATTTTTTCGGTACGGTATATTGCACCAAGCTGGCGCTTCAATCGATCATAGAACGTAGGGGTACTGTTGTTGGCGTTTCTTCCATTGCAGGTTTCAGGGGACTGCCGGGGAGAAGCGGTTATTCGGCCAGTAAGTTTGCCATGAATGGCTGGCTGGAATCTATACGCACAGAATTAATGGACAGTGGCGTAAATGTAATGTGGGTGTGCCCCGGCTTTACCACTTCCAATATCCGTAATGCAGCGTTGAACAGCAAAGGGCAGTCACAGGGCGAAAGTCCGCTTGATGAAGGGAAACTGATGAGTTCGGCAACCTGCGCCGGCCATATCTTACGAGCCATTGAAAAGAAAAAGAGGACACTGGTACTTACGTTTACGGGTAAACGAACAGTATTCATGAATAAATTTTTCCCCCGCCTGGCGGATAAACTGGTGAAGGGATTCTTTTTTAAAGAAGGAAAGCTGATCCGGTAATTGATTAAAGTATTAACCAATTAACCCTTTAACAAATTAACGCTCTACCAAATGCCCTTACTAACCCTTACTTCTGATATTGGCCAGCAGGATTTTCTTGTGGGTGCGGTAAAGGGCCAGTTATTACAGGCAAATAAAAACATTACCATTGTTGACATCACCCACCAATTGCCCCCCTTCAATTATCCACAAGCTGCCTACGTATGCAGGAATGCGATCAGGAATTTTCCTGCAGGAAGTTTTCACCTGGTACTGGTGAACCTCTTCGATGAAAAGCCCGAACATATGCTCCTGGCCGAGCACAACGGCCAGTTCATCGGTTGCGCCGATAATGGATTATTAACGATGGTGCTGGAAGAAGCCCCGCAAAAAATAGTGGCCCTTCATCTTGAGAAATCAGCACAAAAAAATACCGTTTACTGCGCTTCAGTCTTTGCAAAAGCATTCAATGAACTCATCAATGGTAAACGACTTGAAGATTGTGGTGACCCCAATGTTTCTATCCGGGTAAAAAATCCCCTCCGGGCCATGCTGGGCAATAACTGGATCGAAGGGCAGATCATTTTCATCGATAATTTCGAGAATGTGATTGTAAACATCACCAAAGAAGAATTTGAGGAACAACGTAAAGGGCGGAGTTTTAAAGTGGTTTTTAAAAGAGATGAAGTGATCGATAAGATCAGCGAGACCTATGCCGATGTTGCCGAAGGGGAAAAACTGGCCTTATTCAATTCAGCGGGTTACCTCGAGATCGCCATCAATAAAGGCAATGCTGCGGGATTATTTGGCCTCCAGGGTTTTTCGGAACAGCAACAACAGCAAAACCAGTATATGAACAGCCGGCTTTTTTACCAGACCATCAAAGTTTATTTTGAATAAATAAAACCCTTATTTGCCTTTTTTAAAAAACATATCGAACGAACAATCCTCTGATAAAGAGTTGGTAGCAGCCTTTAAAGAAAGTGGTGATATCAATAAACTCAGCACCCTTTACCAGCGCTATATGGACCTGGTCTTTGGTGTTTGCCTCAAATATTTCAAGGAGGCGGAGCGTAGCAAAGATGCTGTAATGGACATATTTGATGAACTCAATACCAAGCTCAGGCACCATGAAGTAGATAACTTTAAAGGTTGGCTGCACGTTTTGGCACGAAATTATTGCCTTATGCAATTGAGGAGTCCCAGGAATATAAAGACCACCGAATTTAACCCGGCTTTTATGCAATCCGGACAAAATACGCATCTGAATGACGAAGCCTTTGAAAAAGAGGAGAATTTTAAGAAACTGGAGCAGTGCATGGAGCAACTGCCCGCAGAACAGAAGCAAACAGTTGAATTATTTTACCTGGAAAAGAAATGTTATAACGAAATTGCAGCCATAACAGGCCATGAGTGGAGTAAAGTGAGGAGTTATATCCAGAACGGCAAGCGCAATTTGAAAATTTGCATGGAAGAAAAACAGTTGAGGTCATGATGACTGAACACACATGAGTGACGATAAAAACAATATCATTTATACAGCAAAAGATATAGAACAATACCTTGATGGTAAGCTTGGGCCTGCGCAAATGCATGCCATGGAAAAAGCTGCCCTGGACGATCCGTTTTTGGCAGATGCCATGGAAGGTTTTGAAGCAATGAAGGGTAAGGACTGGAATGCACAACTGGCAGCCATACACGAAGAATTCGCCGCAGGTAAAGTGGGTGCAAAAGTTATCTCGTTGCGCCATTCAACCGGCAGGTGGTGGAAAGCCGCCGCCGCAATTTTGGTTATAGTATCCGGTACGGCTATGACCTGGTTACTCACCAGGGATAAAGAAAAAGAAAGCGATAAGGGCCAGCAGATTGCCCAGGTCATTGCAAGTGATAAAGATTCTATTGTAAGCAATACCACTACAGGTGCATTATCATCCACCGAAACTAAACCGACAGCCAAAGCAGAAACTAAACTGACCATTGGCCCGGCCACCGGGAAAACCAGTAATACCATCACCTCTACTGATGCAATCGTTAAAGCCGACAGCGGATTTTTATACAAGCCCGGCATTCAAAAGCAAGCCGACCTGGCCAAAACAGAAAAAACTGTAACGGCTGATGAGGAACGGGAAAAAAATAAGTCAAATCAAACAACTGTTAACGCTGTGCCCCCGGTTGTGGTTACTAATACCATCACTTCAAACGGAGCCGGTATAAAAACTGCCGTACCCGTTCAGACAAACACCGCATATGAAGACCAGGTAAGAAAAAAAGTTGTGCCAAATTCAGCAGCCCTTAACAGAACGGTACCGCTTAATCGCCGTTTTATCGCACAGGTAGTAGGCACAGATAATGCACCACTACCCTATGCCAATATCAATATCGGGAATGAAAATTTTGGCACTTATGCAGACGTGAAAGGAAATTTCAGGCTGGTATCAGCAGATTCATTATTGAATGTAGAAGTGAAATCAGTGGGCTATATAACCCGTACTTATACCTTGCGTAGCAGCCAGGCGCAGAATAAGATCGTATTGGCAGAAGATGATATTACGCTCAAGGAAAAGGCTTTCGCCAAAGACAACGATATCGCCGGCAAAAAAACATTATCACGCCGGGCTACTTTATTAAAGGATTCCATGGTAAATGTAGAACCCGCTGATGGCTGGAATAATTACAGCACGTATGTTGCCAATAATATCGATATCCCCGATGACATATTGAAAAAAGAAGAGCATGGCGAAGTAGAGATCAGTTTCGATGTAAAATCCAACGGCACCATTACCAATATCAAAGTAGATCAATCCAACTGCGATCATTGTGCAATAGCAGCCAAACGTGCGATAGAACAGGGCCCGCAATGGAAGGTCAAGAAAGGTAAAAAGGCTTCTGCCAGGGTAAAATTCCAGTTCTGATCTTCGTACCCTTCCCAAACGGGGTTGCATTGATTCCAAGACTTTACTTTCAGCATGTTTATTGAATCCATTAACTTTATCCATTAAATCATCAATATGAAAAAATGGATCTTTACTGCTTCAGTAATGCTTTGTACTGCAATTGCCGATGCACAGGTTAAAATGCCGCAACCTTCCACTACCCAAACCATTAAACAGAATTTTGGAATGTCGTCCATTGAATTAACCTATTCGCGTCCAAATGCAAAAGGGCGCAGGATATATGGCGACCTCGTTCCCTGGAATAAATTATGGCGCACCGGCGCAAACGCTGCAACAAGAATTATTTTTAAAGATCCTGTTGAGATAGGCGGTAAAAGAATTGACTCAGGTACCTATGTCATATACACCATCCCTAATATTGATAACTGGGATATCATTATAAATAAAGGGATCAATAACTGGGGCTCCGAAAATTATAAAGAATCCGATGATATCTGCCGTTTCAAAATTGAACCGGTTAAGATGAAAAATAAAATGGAAACATTCACCATGCAGTTTGCAGACGTAAAGGCAGAAAGCTGCAAATTGGATATCATGTGGGAAAAGACCGCGATTTCAATCCCCATCACTACAAATATCAAGGATAAATTAAAGGCACAGATTGATTTGGCAATGGGCACAGATAAAAAACCTTATTGGCAGGCCGCTCAATATTATTATGAGTATGATAAAAACCTGGCGAAAGCACTGGATAATTGCACTAAAGCCATTGAAGGGGATGAAAAAGCTTATTGGATGTGGATATACAAGGCAAAGATCCAGAAAGAAATGGGAGATGATGCCGGCGCATTGGCAAGCTCAAAAAAGTCATTGGAATTGGCCAAAGAAGCAAAGAATGATGACTATGTAAAGATGAACCAGGACCTTCAGCGGAAATGGAAATAGTTAGTAATATCCAAACCATCGCCGTTGCTGAAGGGAATGGTTTGGTTTAAAGATTTTGTGTTGCGGTGATACCCTTTTTCGAAAAAAATAATTGTAGCACTACACTTAAAACGATCACCAGTAAAGCACCGATAACATTCAGCCACAAAAAAGAGATGATATCCTGCCAGTAAATAAGGATCACCAGCAACTCCGATATGATGGCAGCAATGAATACTGCATTTCCTTTTACGTGTTTTACCCAGAAAGCTGTGAGGAAAACACCAAGAATAACACCGTAGAATAATGAGCCGATGATATTCACGGATTCGATCAAACTGTTACCGATATTATACGCAAACATAGAAATGATGATGGAGAATATTCCCCAGCCCAGCGTATACCACTGTGATACTTTGTAGTCTTCCAGTTCGGTCTCTTTTTTTACAAAGAATTTTTTATGAAAATCTACCACAGAGCATGCGGCCAATGCATTTAAAGCCGCTGCGATACTTCCCCATGCAGCTAAAAAGATGATGGCAAAGATGAGCCCGATCAATCCCACCGGTAAATTATCTTTTACAAAACGAAGAAAAATGAAATTGGTATCATTGGGTTTCTTTTCCGGCAACGCCCTTTCCATCATTGCCTTAAAATCTTTTCGGATACCATTGGCCATTACCATATCTTTTTCATCAAAGGATTTCTGGTATTGCGCTTCCAATGCAATCAACGAATCTTTTTTAACCGTCTGCTTTGCCTGGGCCAGGCTCACTTCATCAAAATAAACAGGCCCCCTGTTGTATTGATAAAAGGAAAAGATCAAAACACCAATCAGTAAAATAAAGAACTGCATGGGTACTTTAACAAGGCCGTTGATGAGTAATCCCTTCCGGCTTTCTTTTACATTTTTTGCCGTAAGGTACCTGCCTACCTGGCTATGGTCGGTACCAAAATAACTGAGTGCAAGAAAGAATCCGCCGATCAGTCCGCTCCAGATATTGTATTTATCCTTCCAGTCAAATCCCTTAGCGGTAAAGCCCGTAGTGATGATATTCATCTTACCGCTATGGCCGCCTACTTTTAATGCGTCGGTGAATCCCACGGCCCCGGGTAATAATTTCACAGCCAGGTAGCCTACCATCATCAATGCCACAAATACAATGATCATCTGCAGTTTTTGTGTATGTGCCACTGCTTTGGCGCCACCACTCATGGTATAAATGATGAGCAGTCCGCCCATCACCAGGTTGGTATAATAAATATTCCAGCCCATCAACGAACTCAATACCAGCGATGGGGCAAAAATGCTGATGCCTGTGCTTAATCCCCTTGACAATAAAAATAATGCAGAAGTGAATGTCCTTGTCTTTACATCAAAGCGGTGTTCAAGAAATTCATAAGCGGTATATACTTTCAACCTGCTGAAGACGGGTACAAAAAAGATAGAGATAACGATCATGGCCAGGGGCAGACCGAAATAATATTGCACAAAACGCATCCCGTCGCTGTAAGCCTGGCCGGGGCCGGTTAAAAATGTAATGGCGCTTGCCTGTGTGCCCATGATGCTCAATAACACAAGGTACCAGGGCAAACTCCGGTTGCTTAAAAAATATCCTTCTAAATTTTTTGTCGTACGGCTTTTATAGATACCATAAATGATGATACCGGTCAATGTGCATATCAATATGGCCCAATCTATCCGGCTCATGAAAATAACTTAGTGATGAGAAAGAAAATAATAATCTGCACTATTAAAAATGCGAGTACAGTGATGTACCATTTATTCCAGTATGGTCTTTCCTTGTTCATTTTTTCATTCTCCAAAGTTGCACTAAGGAAACACCCGATACAAGAAGGATATTATCCTGGTGAATCTTTGGGCCCTCTTATTTTATATACCTGCCCCTGTTATTCGCAATCAGGTTCGCAAACAAACGGTAAGCCCCCGGCACACCTGCGGGTAATTCCCGGAAAAGGACCAGCCCGCAATAAACAAATCTTCCCTTACCGTAATTGGTAATGATGAGACTTCCATCCTGGTCGGTTTCACCGGGATCTTTCATGCTGAGGATGCGTTTGTAATTACTATCAATATTGTCTGCATGGTACGTACTGCGCTCCTGTATCCATCCTTCAAAATCTTTATCAGTTATCTTATTGGGATAATTCAACGCCGGGTGATCGGGTAATAAAAAATTAACTTTCGCTTCTTCATCAGTAATTCTTTTTCCGCCTATTGTAAATGGATAGGGCGATATCTTTGCTTTTACCGGCCCGATGGAATTATTGGTATTGTATTGCACCAGCAATACCCCGCCCTCTTTTATATATTGCATCAATGCATCATAACTGCTATTCAGCCAGGGCTGCGTATTATAGGCACGAATACCTGTTATGATAGCGTCAAACTGTTTTAATTTCTCTGCAACCAGGTCGCTCTCTTTTAAAATGACCACTTTGTAACCCATCAGTTCCAGCGCTTCGGGTATCTTATCACCGGCACCGGGAATATAACCAACCAGATTACCCTCGGTCTTAAAATCAAGATAAACGACTTTGGCTGTGGCTTTTTTCAGGTAAACTATCGAAGGGATATGGTCGTAATTGATGATCCGTTTGTAAGTATCGGTACCGATACTTGCAGTATCAAGGGCTTTTACAGTTGCAGACAATACAGAAGAACTCTTACCCAGTATATCATTATTGTTTTTAAACTGTACGGAAATGGGTACATCTTTTATGAAACTACCCAGGCGGAATGGCTCTTGTTTCCTGTTAGTACCGTCATTTAAAAATGACCCTCCCATCCTGGTATCTTGTTTAAGACTGATATTGGGTGTAACTTTTAAGTTAGCTACAATGGAATCTTTTTGCCTGATCAAATAAACATCTTTATCTAATTTAACATCAGCAACCGGAATTATATTCAGCGGTTGATAAAGTTCCCCTTTGACGGGGTCGGTGAATTTATAACGGACCGGTTTTTTAAATTCAAACTCCGTACCTTCTATCATCATACTGAATACAATACTTAAAGGATCGCTTTCCCCCTTACCGATCTGCTGCTGGTCGGTAACTGTAAAGCTTCCTGTCTCCATAGGGTTCTCCAGCCAATAAGGTTGTGTAAGTTTGGTAGTGGTTTTAATAAATGTTGTATAGGATTTAACTGAATTGACATTTTTCTTCAGTTGGTCAAACACAATATATTCATCATCGATCTTTGCATCCGCATTAATAATGTTGGCCCCAAGCCTGTTATTTACCACAAGGTTTATTTTTAAACTATCCCCTTGTACAGCATAAGGGGTAGTGGTGGTGGCTTCTATAAACAGGCCTGCACAGTTCTCAATGATCTTCTTTACTTCACTTAGTTTTTGTTCGCGCCAGTAGGCATCATTTACAGATTCTATTTTTTTATAGAGGCGTACAAGGGGTGCTACACTTTTTTCCGGGTGTTCTATCGAAAAGGTCTTGTATATCGAATCTGACAGATTCTGCACATTGTCTTCTTTCGGGGACCTGCTTATTAATTCTCCGCCAAACAATAGCCTGTCCCAGGTCAAATTCATTCCATCCATCAGGTCTTTTTCCGGGGCTGTCCCTTTTATTGTTTTAAAATATTCGATTACGCTTCCCCGTTGGGCGGGTACGCCAAAACCCTGGCTCTTGTGCTGGCTACGGCTTGCTGCTGCAATCTCACCATAACTTTTACCAAGGATAGGATTATAATCGCCACAGTCGAGTTTAAACTGATTTTCATTTTGCGTATTGGTGGTACCAAAATTGAATGTATTCCATAACAGTCTTTTTGCCTGCCAAACGGTAACGCCTAGTTGTAATTGTTCAGGGAATTTTGTGGGATCGGCTGCCGCATCAAATGCCTCTCCCGCAAGGATCGCCGAAGCGGTATGATGGCCATGCCCGCCTTCGCCTGTTGTGGGAAAACGTGTAATGATCACATCCGGCCGGAACTTGCGTATCACCCAAACCACATCGCTTAAGATCTTATCGTGTCCCCATATCCGTAAGGCTTCTTCAGGGTTTTTGGAAAATCCAAAATCAAAGGCCCGGGAAAAAAACTGTTCGGCTCCATCGATCCTGCGGGCTGCCAGTAATTCCTGGGTCCTTATCAATCCCAGGTCAACCCCCTGTTCATCCCCAATTAAATTCTGTCCGCCATCACCTCTTGTTAAACTTAAATAACCGGTACGGTATAATTTTCCATTGGCGAGGTAAGCCAATAACCTTGTATTCTCATCATCGGGGTGAGCAGCAATGTATAATACCGAACCAAGCACATTCAGTTTTTTTATCTGTAATAATATTTCGGCGGAATTATAAGTCCTTGGCGTTTGGGCAAAAGATAAGCTTTGGGTGAAGAAAATGAAAAGGAAGAAAAGAATTTGCCTGCGCAAATTGGGCATTTTCACAGCAACACGGAAGCACGGAAGAAAGGAATGACGTTTATGCATTTTAAATATTATTATGATTTGCCTGTCGTTATACAGGATTAATTTCCCACCAAAAAAACCGCATTCACCAATAGCATCTTCCCACTCTCCCAAAAACTGCGGAAGACCGGATCATCGGCAAAGAATACGATAGAGCCATTCCCCATTGGAACCACGCCCATCACAGTGCCATCTTTGATCTTATCTTTTGCTTTGCTGCCCACGAAACCGGAGACCTGCATATCCTTCTTTAGTATCCCCACATTCCATCCGTCTTTCATGAATTCGTAAAGGTTATCATTTTGTTTCAAGGTAAAATAACTTTCGTTGTAACCAAATGCAAGCGGATGCGAGTTATCCAATTGCACTTTATAAATAGCGCCGGGCACATTATTCACTATGCCGTCTCTTTCCCTGTCGGCGTATTTTTTTACATTGGCATAAGTGCTGCTGTCCTTTTTTTCCTCATCAGTTTTTTTAAGTTTAAACCCCCAGTCGCCACCGGCCAATTGCGCAGCTGCATTATCAATGGCAATGATCTTTCCGCCCTGCCGCACCCATGTTTTTAATTCTGCCGGGCCGTCTTTATCATTTAGGAATTTATAATTACCCGATGGCATGATGAGCACATCAATATTTTTCCAGTTCGCGCCGCCGATTTCCGCAGCATTGATTAAACTGACGGGATAATTCAATTGCTGCTCAAACAAATGCCATACTTCCCCCGCTGCTGATGCATCAACACCGCTTCCGGTGAGCAGGGCAACAGCCGGCTTCTTAATGAAGTGAGTTTTCTCGGAACCAAAATCAAAACCTTTGTCAACAAAACCGGAAGAAATCGATCTTACTTCGGCATTGAAGCCATTTAAAATATTTTTAAACACTTCCATCTTGTCTTCATTGCCTTTCCGCAACACAATGATCGTACCCTTCGGATATTTATTATTTTCTGTTTCAAAATCTTTTTCACTGATATAGGTCCTGATATTATTCTTCAGTAAGGCAACCAGTATTTCAGCAGATACCAGTGAATTGTAATTC
>JAYWAN010000165.1:0-10462 GCA_043782405.1 Chitinophagaceae bacterium | reverse complement strand
AGCTGTTGGGTTGCTGTTCTGATTGCTAAGACCCAGACCTGGAGTCCAGTAAACTGTCCATCCTGGAGGAAGGGGCCCACCTGCAGCTATTGTAGTTCCGGTTAAACTGAAAATAAGATTTCTGTTAACACCGCCGCCAACACCACAACCTGTAGCACCATAGCCCCAGTTTGAACAAGGTGTTCCAAAACCACCACCTGGGTTCTGCCATGCATGCTCGCTACCTACGTTTGTAGTACCATAGGTTGACCAGAACCATTGACCATTACCGGTAAAAGGCATATTGATCTGTACAGAAACCCAATAGGTTCCTGGCGTTAGGTTAACTGCTGAAGGTAAAGTAACATTATAAATACCTGTATTGCCACCTGTGAAGGTGGTAATATTAAGTAAAGATGCTACAGGTGCCCCAGGCAGATTAGAGCCGGAGTTAGCATAGAAGAATACATTTATAGATGTAGGGCTTCCTCCCTGGGTAGTTGGACCACCTGTTGCGCTCACGCTGGTAATAGTCCAGGTAGCACCACCGGGAACAGTGAAGTCATCAGCTGCCTGTGAATTAAATGCAGCATTCACTGCTTCAAAAACCTGCGATGGGGGACCATTCAAGCCCGCGCTTCCTGTTTGGCTATATAACACACCTGGAGGAGTGGAAGCTCCAAGTGCTACCGTAAGTACAGTTCCATTGCCTGCGCAAAGTGGTGCATCAGGCAAAGCTGTTACGATTATGCCTGGTACAGATCCGGCAGAAACTGTAACGGTAGGTGTACCTGCATTGCCAGTACCAAATATGCAGCTACCGGAAGGAGCTACTGAAACCAATGAATAGGTTGTAGTAACAGCAGGGGTAACTGGTATATTATCACCACTGTTATAATTATTAACTGTAAAGTCACTACCAACAGTAGGATGTATAACAACGGTGTATGGCGAAGTACCGCCGGTAATATCTACTTTCAAATTCGATACAGAACCAGAACATGTAGTAACAGGGCCTGCAGTAAATGTTTGGTATAAAACATCATCAACCCCAATATTGTTTGACCTGTTTCCGCTTGGGCCACCAAGCTCTACAAAATAACGGAATGCGATACGGCCGGAGACGCCTGCAGCAGGCAAACCAGACATGGTGATCGTATATTGTGTCCACGCAGTTGGATATCCTGATGCAGTATAATTTGGATTGATATCAAATAAAACTGTGGTAAAATCGCCAACACTTGTTTCGCTGGCACCAACATCCACACTGTTTCCATTTGTACTTAAGCGTACCTGCATCCTGTCGGGGAAGGAACCGGATACCGACCTTGTATAGAAACTGAATTTATCTCCATTCCTTAAATTTATAGCAGGTGCAAACATCCAGTTACTGAGCGTTGAAAGACCAGCGCCACTATTAAAGTTTACTGTTCTGAAATCAACACCATTGTTTGGAGGGAAAGCACCACCTGTGGTACTTGATTGCCATGTTGAATTAGTACCTGTTCCGGCAGGGTTACTTAAATTTTGTTGTGCCCAGCCAGCTGGTAATGCAACTGCTTCAAAACCTTCATTAATAAGATTAGTAGCAACCGGAACGCCGCCCACCTGGCTTAAAATAGATTGGGTAGGGGCTACAAGTGGTGTACAAGTAAGGCCGCTAACAGTCATTGTATAATGCTGGCATGGGGCACTAATCTGTGTTAATATCACCGTTAATATTGCACCTGATGGAACCGTGCAGGAAAAACTCAGGAGGGCACTGCCCCCCGATACAGAAGAACTTGCTCCGCCATCAGCAAGATAATTAGTACAAATATTGGTCTTGTTAAAACAACCCAGGTAAGCAACAGCCAAAACATCACCCGATGTACCATCAGATACATAAGTGATCGTTACACACTGGTCGGCACCGGTTGTATTTTTAAGCGTATAAGTATCATAAAAGAAGGGACCTACACCCAGGGGACCGGGACAGGCTTTTGGTGCGGCGCAGGTAGATGCTATACCATTTCTTCCCATACGTCCATTTGTTAAAGTAGGGTCGCCGGCAACAAGGCTGCCTCCAAACGTACAAACATCAGTAGGATTATTAGGGCTTAATGGATTAATTATTGAGCGATTAGCTGTTTTAACAGTGTTAGCTGCATTATTATTTAAAGAAGGTACATCAGTAGTAGCATTATCATTGGCCACCAGTGCTTCCTTACCTACCACTAAATTTTTATTTGCGGGCGTAGCCGCAACAATAGTAACAGGAGCCTGGCTGGCAGATTTTACCGGGTGGAAAGCTGATGATCCCTTTACAGGAATACCAGGTTGCACTATTGCTCCTGCATTTAAAACATTAGCTGGTTTAGAAGCATTATTGGCTTCTTCTGCCTTTAGCTTTAAAGCACGGGCATCTAAAGAACCAGCCGCTGCCGCAGGCGCAGATTTTTTCTGTGCAAACGAAAACTGAAATGAAATGCTCAAAACAAGGATCGTAAGAAACGACCTGAGCATAAACATTTTAAAATTCTTTAAAGTAATTGTTTTTTGCATAAAATTAGTTTTAGTTTATTTGTGAACATGTAAAGAACATGTTTAAGGAATACTTGTACCGGTTATAAAGATAACAATACAGGTCAATTAGAAATAAAGGTAATAACTTTAACTTAAAATTAAACAAATTTGTAGCAAATTTTATAAAACCCGGCGCCGGGCAAAGATGGGCACCATAATTTGTCAGTATGTTGTGTTTAACTGAATAAATACATTATGATTTATATGAATGTAACGACAAGTTTTTCTTAAAAAAATTGTGCATTCATGCCGTTCCTGGGCGGGCAACATTGAGGCACCCCTTTTTTCATTTGATTATGCCCTTTACCTGTGTTACTACGCCATTTTTCAAAAGATCTTCACCCCGATCCTGATCTGATGGTCATTCCCGTATCGCAATCTTACTGCATCTATTCATTATCGTTAGTTAATATTCCCCGCATCAATTGCCGGTTTGTTTTAATTGTACCGTATAGTTTCTATAAATTGCAATTATAATAGGTATCATCAAATGACAGCATGGTTTACTAAATTCAAAGAATCGCGGTTGGTTAAAGGAATCGTTTATGCTGTTATAGGTATTTGCTCTTACCCGGGGCTGAATATCATTAATAAATTACAGGTAAAAGGGATGGAAAACCTGCATAAGCTTCCTAAAAAGAATATATTATTTGTAAGTAACCACCAGACCTATTTTGCCGATGTAATTACCTTCCTGCATATATTCTGTGCCGTTAGCTGGCATAAAAAAAGAGGGTTAGGCATTCCTTATTACCTGCTGTGGCCCTTTACCCGTGTGAAATACGTAGCGGCAGAAGAGACGATGAAAAGCAACTGGATGAGCCGGCTATTCAGCCTGGCAGGAGCAATAACGGTTAAGCGTACGTGGAATTCTGGAAGCCGGGAAGTGCGACAGGGGCTTGACCCGGGAGATACCCGTAAAATTGCACGGGCCCTGGAAAAGAACTGGGTCATTACCTTTCCACAGGGCACCACCAAACCCTTTGCCCCCGGCAGAAAAGGAACGGCTTTCATCATCAAACAATTTAAACCGATTGTAGTTCCGGTGGTGATCGATGGCTTTTGGCGGGCTTTCAATAAAAAAGGGTTAAAATTTAAAAAAAAGGGGACCCTGCTTTCTGTGACTTTTAAAGACCCGCTTGTAATTGATTACGATGATACAACAGAAAATATCCTGGCACAGGTAATGAATGCTATCGAGCAGAGCAAAGAATTCATGAACAGGCAATGACTAAGGGTAATATGCCGTTGTCTACTGCCTTAATCTTTTACAAATAACGCTTTCAGTTCATCAGCATCTTCTGCTTTCATTTTACCGCCCAATACCAGTCGTAACTGCCTTCTTCTTAAAGCGCCTTCAAATAATTTTTTCTCTTCTTTAGTCTCCGGGATCAGCTGGTTTACCGGTCGGGGTTTGCCGGTAGGGTCCAAAGCAACAAAAGTATAATAGGCTTCATTGCTCTTGTATTTATATTGCTGTATAGCATCTTCGCCCCACACATTCAGGTGTACTTCCATGCTGCTGTTGAATGCACGGGTTACGGTGGCTTCAATGTGTACAACATTGCCGATCTTAATAGGATTTTCAAAAGAAATATTATCAACAGATGCGGTTACCACAGGTGCACCGCAATGTTTCATGGCCGCCAATGCAGCTGCAATGTCCATCCAGTACATCAATCGCCCGCCCATAAGGTTGCCGAAGTTATTGGTGTCATTGGGTAAAACCAATTCCGTCATCACCACTAAAGATTCACCTGCTTTCTTTTCCATAATTTTTTTTGCAAAGATAAACCTGATAATAACTAATACCTGATAATTAGTGATTAATCATAAATGGACTTCAAAATATCATACCGCATTTATTTATTTGGTGAATCCTTTTCGTTTTTGGAATTTCGAAGGAAGAATAGCTACATATGAGCGGATCAACAACTATTTCCTTTGATAATACTGAGTATGCATTTGCGGCAAAAAGCAATAAGGAATTAAAAAAAGCAAATTTCCTTTTTGGAGCAATGGGCAAGCCCTGGCTGGTAAAACTGGGCCTTAAAATAACTCCCCTGGCCATTAAATGGCATATCCCTTTTACAAGGTCAGTAATAAGGCGTACGATCTTTCAACAATTTGTTGGTGGCGAAACCCTGGAAGAAACCGCAAAAGTTGCTGATAAACTGGCGCAGTATAATGTACAGGTGATACTGGATTATGGCGTGGAAGGGAAAGAAGGCGAAGAGAATTTTGAGCACGCAAAAGACGAATTCATTAAAGTTATTGCCTATGCCGCCACGCAAATGAATATACCTTTTATGAGTGTGAAAGTGACGGGATTTGCACGTTTTGCTTTACTGGAAAAACTGGATGATACCATGCAAAAGGCTGAAGGAACACTAATGAAGCGTTACCTGACGGCAGTGGAAAATTTATCGCCTGATGAAAAGAACGAATGGCATAAGGTAAGGCTGCGCATGCTGCAGGTTTGTGAAACAGCGGCTGCAAAAAATATCGGGGTATTGATCGATGCGGAAGAGACATGGATACAGGAACCCGTAGACGCTTTAACGATTTTGATGATGGATATGTTCAACAAGGAAAATGTGGTGGTGTACAATACCCTGCAATTGTATCGCCACGACCGCCTTCAGTTTTTAAAAGACTCACATACGGCAGCGGTTGAACGCAGCTTTATCCTTGGAGCCAAACTGGTAAGGGGTGCGTATATGGAAAAGGAAAGGAACCGTGCACTGCAACTGGATTATACTTCACCGATACAGCCGGATAAAGCGAGTTGTGATAATGACTATAATGCGGCCGTTGAATTCTGTATTATGCACATGGACAAAATTGCAGTGATGGTGGCTTCCCATAATGAGTACAGCAATTTATATGCTACGCAATTGCTAGACCATAAAGGTTTGCCACATGATCACCCGCATATACATTTTTCGCAATTATACGGCATGAGTGATAATATTACTTTTAACCTCGCCAGAGCCGGTTGTGCAGTGAGCAAATACCTGCCCTTTGGGCCTATCAAAGATGTGATACCTTACTTAATGCGGCGGGCACAGGAAAATAGTTCCGTATCTGGCCAAACAGGCAGGGAACTCGGTTTGATAAAAAAAGAGATAAGAAGAAGATCCGCGTGATACAGGGCAATAATTATTGTCTGCAATATTATCCGGCTTATATGATAATAATTTATCTTTGGTTATCCACTAATGGCACTACGCTTGCGATTTATACTAACCTTTTTGCTGTACCTCTCTTTCTCCTCTTCCTATTGCCAGGTAAGAAATATACCTGCAGTAAAAATTGACCAGCACATTAAAATTGATGGCAATCTGGATGATGCGGCCTGGCAAACAATCGTACCCACCGGCAATTTCATCACTTCCAGCCCTGCATTTGGCAAACCTTCTTCGCATAAAACACTGGTAAAGATCGCCTATGACAACACTGCAGTTTATATCGGTGCCTACATGTATGATGATCCTGCTAATATCCGTAAACAGATTACAGCCCGGGACGTGATCTCGCAACAGGATGTTGATTATTTCGTTGTTGGGTTTGATACTTATCATGACCGGCAAAATGCTTTTGTATTTCGTGTAACCGCTGCCGGTGTACAGGGTGATGCAAGGGAATCGCAGAATGGATCCAATGTGGGAGGCGTTGTATTTGATGCTTCCTGGGATGCAGTATGGGAAAGTAAAACGAGTATTAAGGCAGATGGCTGGGTGGCAGAAATCAGGATACCCTTCAGTGCGATCAGGTTTTCCAAAAATACCCATCAGGACTGGGGGTTAAATTTTGCCCGTTTTATCCGTAAAGAAAACGAGAACAGTATCTGGAGCCCGGTTAATCCAAATATCAGTGGAGATATCAATCAATGGGGCGACTGGCTTGGCCTGCAACACATCACTCCGCCTTTGCGTTTATCATTTCTTCCTTATTTATCCGGGGGCTTTAGGGTATCGCCAACTGCAATGGGTAATGTAACGGAATACCTTAAGAGTGGTGGGATGGATGTAAAATACGGGCTCAATGAAGGGTTTACTTTAGATATGACCCTGATACCCGATTTTGCACAGGTGCAAAGCGATAATGTCTTTCTTAACCTTTCTCCCTTTGAAGTGAAGTTTGATGATTACCGCTCCTTTTTCACAGAAGGAACCGAACTGTTCAATAAATCCGGTTTATTCTATTCCAGGAGGATTGGTGCTGCACCTGCGGGAGCAGCAGGAGTATTACATACCTATGGTAATACTGCCAATTATAAAATAGTAAAGAACCCGGGTATTACAAGATTATATAATGCCACAAAATTTTCGGGGCGTACAAAGGGTAAACTGGGTATTGGAATTTTTAATGCGGCGTCGGCACCAATGTATGCAAAAATCGAAAACCGTGGCAATGGGGTTGATTCAAGTATTTTAACTGAACCATTCACCAATTATAATATTATTGTACTTGACCAGGCTTTAAAGAACCGTTCTTCTGTAAGCTTTACCAATACCAACGTACTGCGCAAGGGTAATAGCAGGAATGCGAATGTAAGTAGCATTGATGTTTCCATGTTTGATAAAAAGAACATGCACAACGTTTCTTTTACGGGAAAATACAGTTCTATCTGGGGTACACAGGTAAAGAAGAACGGTTATAATATTGGTACAAGTGCAGGGAAAGTAAGTGGCCTGATACAATACAGCGGGAGTCTCGGTATCAAGAGCGATAACTATGATCCCAATGACCTTGGCTATTTAACTAATAATAACTCCCTTACTTACAGTGGCGCGGTAAGTTATAATATGCTTAAACCCACCCGTAATTTTCTTAACCATACTTACAGGCTAAATTTTAGTAATAATTTTTTATACAGGCCCTTCAACTGGTCGAGCCTGTCGGTTAGCGCAAGTGCTTTCTTTTTATTCAGGAATTTCTGGGACATGACCTTACAATTCAGCAGCAGTCCAAGGTGGAATAAGGATTATTATTTGAATTCGAGCGTTTACAATGGTTATTTTCTGCGGCGCACTCCATATTACTATCTCGGTGTAAGCGGAAATTCTGACAGCAGGAAAAAATTACATTTTAACTGGACACTTGGTGGGGCAGAATCACCATTACCCAATGACCCTTACTGGACTTCTACAATGGGTTTCCGCTACAGATTCAGTAATAAATTCCAGGCCAGTACAAGTATGGTAATAGAGCAGGACAGGGGAAACTGGGGCTGGGCCTTTGTTAACAACCCCGATGGTTCGCCGGTAATTGCACGGCGAAATGTAAAAAGGAATACAGCCATATTGAGTGCGCAGTATAATTTTAATGCCAGGATGAACTGGAATGTACGGGTAAGGCACTACTGGTCTATTTTAGACAATACCAATTTTTACAAACTGAAACCCGATGGCTATTGGGATGAAATTGCGTTTATGCCAGGACTTGATGTTAACTTCAACACCTTCAACATGGATATGTTCTATACCTGGGATTTTTTACCGGGTAGCCGGCTCACCATTGCCTGGAAAAATGCATTGGGCGGCAATGTTGCCATTGACCCCTATACCAACATGACCTATTTAAAGAATTTCGGGAAAGTGCTGGATAACCCCCACAGCAATGAAATAACGGTAAAAATCGTCTATTTCCTGGACTATCTAACAATTAAGAATAAACGCTGATAATAAATTGGCACCTGCATTGTTTACGCTATTAGCTGTCACAAATTACCAGGCTTTTGAAGCAGCACCATTCAGGAGTTTAATGAAATACAGGTGTTTATTCTCAAAATAATCGGGCCCATCATTTCCTTTTTTCAACTGTACCGGCCTGAAATTATATTCATTGAACACTTTAACGGGTCTTTCATTGATATGGTCCATAAAATTGCCAGGGTAGCTGGTAAGCATATGGGTAAATAAATTCACCATTTCAAAACCCTTAAAAGCCATATCAGTTGGCTTTCCCTTGAATTTTTTTGCATAAGCATTGATCACCATCTTACTGTAATCGTCGGTTTTGCTATTATAGTAAGGCGCAGTAAAGTAGATAGGAAAATTCTCGATCCCCTCTTTTTTGTGCAGGGCTACAAAGCCGTCCCAGGTGGGCATACCAACTAACGTTATAGGGTAGGTGCTATTTATTGCAGAACAGGCCATTGTAAGTTTAGTGGCGAAATTCTCTTCCAGGCTACCCCCAATGATTACCGTTTGCCGGTTACTGTCGAGTTTTGTTTTAAGGTAACCAGGTGAAGGGTCGCTGTCAAAATTTATGGTCTGTATCTCCAACAACGGTTTGCCGTCCTGTTCATTGATCTGTTTAAAGTAGCCGGCCACCATATCTTCCTGTATTCCTTTTTGGCGGCACAGGTAAATCTTATCGGTACCATGATTTTGCAGTAAATAGCTGTAGATCGCATCACAATGGGACCTGAGTGTAGGATTAACGATGGCTACAAACGGGTTTGCAGTTACGCCCCCATCGTTTGGATAAGAGACAGAGATAAAAGGAATTTTCTTTTGTAAAGCAAAATCGGCCAGCTGCCTGAACTCTGCATCTTTCACGCTGCCGATAATGATATTTAGACTGTCTAATTTTTTATTTTGAACAAGCCAGGGAACTGTTTGCGTATAGGCTTTGGAGTCATAGAAGGTCGCTTCAATATTATCATTTCCCATTGGCAGGGAATCCAGCGCAATCTGTGCTCCCTGTACAAAATCCAGTGCAGGCATAATAAATTTTGGCATACCCTGCCTGTATTTAAATCCTTTATCATTAAATACCGAATCCAGGTAAAGTGGTGCAAAGATCCCTATTTTATAAACAGGGTCTTTTTTGATCGTATCATTTTGTGCAGCTGCGCCGGTAGAAGAAAAAACTGTTACAATAAGGGCTGTTGCAAAGGAAAAAATCTTATTCATAATACTATAAATGCATGCTAAAATAAAGATCGGCTTTCTATTCCCATTCAATTGTTGCAGGAGGCTTACTGCTGATATCATACACCACGCGGTTGATGCCTCTTACGTTGTTAATTATTTCATTGGATATATTGGCAAGGAATTCATAAGGCAAATGAGCCCAGTCGGCGGTCATGCCATCAACCGAGGTTACAGCACGTAATGCGATGGTAAACTCGTAGGTCCTTTCATCTCCCATAACACCAACTGTTTTCACAGGTAGTAAGATAGTGCCTGCCTGCCATATTGATGCATATAAATTCTCTTTTTTCAATCCACTGGTAAAGATGGTATCTGCATCTTGCAATAACCGTACCCTTTCCTGTGTAACTTCTCCTAAAATCCTTATGGCAAGTCCGGGCCCGGGAAAGGGATGGCGGAAAAGCATTTCATGCGGAATACCCAATTCCAGTCCAACACGCCTCACTTCATCCTTAAATAATGAACGCAAGGGCTCCACTAATTCTAATTTCATGGTATCGGGCAACCCCCCCACATTATGGTGTGATTTAATGGTAACAGAAGGTCCGTGAACAGCAACGGATTCTATCACATCGGGGTAAATAGTTCCCTGTCCCAATAATTCAACGCCATCAATAGTATGTGCTTCCCGGTCAAATATTTCAATGAAGCCGCCGCCAATCACTTTTCTTTTTTCTTCAGGATCGGTTTTACCCGCAAGTGCTGTGTAAAAATATTCTTTGGCATCAACACCTTTCACATTTAAACCCAGCTTGCCATAGGTTTCCAGCACTTCTTCAAATTCATATTTCCGTAACACGCCGTTGTCTACAAAAATGCCATAAAGATTTTCGCCGATGGCTTTATGGATCAATGTTGCCGCAACGGTACTGTCAACCCCACCACTCAACCCCATGATCACTTTCCTGTTGCCCACATGTTTTTTTATTGCAGCAATTGCATCGGTGATAAAATGGGCCGTTGTCCAGTCC
>JAYWAN010000164.1:0-10547 GCA_043782405.1 Chitinophagaceae bacterium | reverse complement strand
ATTATTACCCAGCTTGGCCGATTTATTTACGATCTGGTTCTTAATGGTACTGAAAGTAAGATTGGTGAATAACACTTTACCAGTGGTGAAATTAAAATTATTGAAAGTGAAATTCAGGTTACTGGTGATCGCAGGTTTAAGGTTAGGGTTGCCTGCTGTGGCACTTTGGGGGTTACTGAAATCCTGTACGGGCTGCAATTGGGTAAAACTGGGTTGCGTGGCATTACCGCTATAACTGAAATTGAGCGACTTGGTCCTGCTGAAATTATACACCGCTCTTGCAATGGGGAAAATATTGATACGGCTGACGGTATTGTATGCACTGTCTTTGGTAATGGATTTCCCTTTAAGGTCAACAGGCTGCAGGCTTATACCCAGGGTATAATTATATTTCTTTGTAGTAGTGCGTAAAGAAAGCCCCATCCGGTTATTGTAAAAATTATTTTCATAATCATTACTTAAAAAACTATTGTAGGTCTTTGCCTGCGTCGTCGAATCCACATTATAAGTTTGCTTGTTATTGCGGGTATAGCTCAGGTTATGCGAATAACTGAGATCGAGGCTCCGCGTTTTTGACAATGGTTCCGAATAGGTGAAGCGTACACCGTAATTGTGATTGGTATTGGCCTGGTCAAGATATTGAAAAGTATTATACGGGCCGATGAACGGCGCTATATACTGGTAATTTAAATTGGCGATATCCTGTATAGAATTGCTTTCTGAATTACCAAGCGTAATGCTGGCCGAAAAATTACGGCCACGCTTCCTGAATTTGTGGTTATACAAAATAATGGCGGCTAAATTAGGGGCATTCGATTTTGTCAGGTTCTTGTTGCTGCCGTCACTTGTTTTCGTGCTGTCGGGCCGCTTATAATCAAATATCGTATAGCTGTTGGCGTTACTGCCACTATAATTGTAACTTGGGCTGATCTTTAAATAATTGAATGAATCCACCTGGTACTCCAGATTAAAAGTAGCCCGGTGCGAATCACCAATGGTAAGGGCACTAAGGTCCTGGTCATTGATATAACTATTGGTAACATAAAAACTTTGTGTGGTAGTGTTCTGTGCCTGGCTGGTATTTTTATGGTTGTACGAATAGCTGCCATATACACTTATCCTTTTTCCCCATTGATCGCGGAAATTTGTACCAAAAGAATTGATAGTGGAGATACCACTGCTGTTGCTGCTGCCAAAAAGGCCCGCGCCGCCGCCCTGCATCATGCTGTTCATGCCGCCCATCCCGCCCATATTGCTCATTACCTCCATGCCCGATTTCATCATACTGGTGGCACCCCTGTTGCCGCCGCCGCCAAAATTGAACAAGGAGCTGTTGGTATTATTGCTGTTGGCGATCAGCGATATTTGCCTGTTGTTATTAAAATAATTGCCATTGAAAGATGCCTGGTAACGGTCTTCCGTACCCGCACCCACGGTAGCCCGGCCGAAGAATCCTTTGTTCTTGTCTTTTTTTATCGTGATGTTGATCACTTTGTCGGGGTCGCCGTCTTTTATACCCGAAACCGTGGCCTGATCACCATAGTCATCGATCACCTGTATCTTATCAACAATATTTGCAGGCAATTCTTTGGTGGCTGTTTTTACATCACCCCCGAAGAAATCTTTGCCATTTACTTTAACCCTGGTAACGGATTTACCCTGTGCAGTTACATTACCGTCCTTATCGACGGTTACACCCGGTAATTTTTTCAACAGGTCTTCCACTACGGCATTTTCTTTCACTTTGAATGATGCGGCATTGTATTCTACGGTATCTTCTTTTATTATCACAGGGGTAGCCTGTACCACAACTTCGTCCAGCAATTTTCCGCGGTTCACCATGCTGATATGGCCGATGTCGATCGTCTTTTCGGCCTTGGTTACGGGAATGAATTTTGCCACCGGCAGGTAGCCTAGGTTATGAATGGTAACAGAGAAATTACCCGATGGCACATTGTCAAATTTAAACACGCCTTTTTCGTCGGAGAAAGTGTAACTGGTATCGCCGGGGTTTGATTTGATCACCAGGCCAACCACCGCTTTGTCCATTGGCTTTTTGGAAGCAGAGTCAATAACGGTTCCCTTTACCTGCGCTTTGGCGGCGATGCCAATAAAAATTATGGCAATAACAAGTATTATTTTTCTCATAAACAGATTTATATACGAATTTATTCGTGTAAAAATAGCCTTACATTATTATATATGACGACTTTTTTTATGAATGGCTTTGATTATTTTGTTTAATTAACATTCTAATAACTACGTGTTGCTGGGTATTGGTGATTCCCTTTACACGGTTTATTTTCACTTAAAATCTGGGATATGAAAAAACTTTGCTGGGCACTTGTTTTCTGTTGCGTATGCGCTGTTGCTTTTGCAGATGCCGGTTTTAATATACGAAGGAGGCAGGCATTAAGTGTTACCAGTTTCTCCGGCTGTAATAACCTAAGGTCCCATGAACTGGTTTTTGTGGGCAGCTATTTCAGTATAGACACTGCAGATAAAAGGCCTTATAATAAGCGGGGTGAAATAGTTTATGATGATTATAAAATAAATATCCAGGATGGAGGTAAAAGATGGGAAGAAAGCGACCGGAATATCTATTTATTACTGGTAGATGCCAGCAACAATAAAATTACAGATAGTCTGCACCTGTATGGTAAGGACTATGATATGCACGTCATTATTGCTGGTGATAGCGCCGGGAAATTGCAATACAGGATAGACAGCACCAAATCAGTTTACCAATACATGATCCTGGGCAAAGAGGAGAATAAGGATGCATTTAAACGGAACCGTTTCATTTTTATCGGGTGCTCGCTCATTGGGTTTGTGTTGCTCATTGCTTTATTCATCCGTAGAAAGAACAACCCTAACGCTTAAATGATCTTAGCATGACTCTATTATGGACATTGACTGGTTATTTTATCATCAAGGCTTTATTATTGTGGCCTTTTTATTATAAACTGGGTGCCCGGCCATTGCAGGTAGGACTGGCTTCAAGTCTGGCCATTGCCCCATTGATCACTATTTTATACCACGAAACAGCTTTTGATTTCCTGTATGTTTATGCAGCATTGATCCTTATGGATATTTTTCTCTACAATTTCCTGTTGCAAAAATTATGGTGGAAAGCCATCCTCGCCTCCGTTTTATTGAATACCCTTTGCATCATTTACTTTTTTTTAGGAAATGGTTAAATGAACAATAATCAAATTATCGATCGTAGTCCGTATATTTAAACACTTTAAAACAAACAGAATGAAGTCATTTTATTTATTGGACGAAGCGTCCCCGGTATTTTTTTCAGGTCAATTCCTTCTTTTCATTGGTGTACCAGTAATTGTACTGGTGATATTGGTGATACTGTTCATTCGGCGCAAAAGAAAAAAGGAACGGGAACAAAATCAATAATACTGATGCCCATCTATTTTTATTTTTTGATGACCATCCTTATTGAAATGCCGGTGGTATTATTGTGCTTCAAAAAACAATGGAGGCAGGCCTTGCTGATAGGTTTATTACTTAATCTTTTTACCTGGCCGCTATTGCACGTATTTCTTTTTTCTACCGGCGTTGATATTAATATTTTAGAATTAGGTGTGGCCATAACAGAGGGGATAGGGTACTGGATATTCATGCAATGTGGCTGGAAAAAAGCCTTCACTGTTTCATTCCTGGTCAATGGACTCAGCTATGGCATCGGATTACTAATGAATAATTACTTATAATGCCTAAGCCACCTGAACTTTCTAAGCCGCTAAATCCGCAACCCTTGCTTTGGGGGCTTCTTCACGGCCTCAACGACTTCACTGCAGGCTTTATGCTTGCACACTACACTTACACCAGCGACTATTCGAAAAGTTTTATCCTCATTGTTGTTTACGCTATCATTGGTTTTGGCGGACAACTGCCCGTAGGTTTTTGGGTTGATTATAAAAAACAACTGCAACCCTTTGCTGCAGCTTCAATTATTTTATTGCCACTTGCCATATTCACTTATTTTATCAGTCCGGAAGCAGGTATCGTTATATCCGGCATTGCTTCTGCATTTGTACATGTAACCGGCGGGGCCGTTTGCCTGCAGGTGCATGAAAACAAGACCGGGCCACTGGGTTTATTCACTGCGCCGGGTGTACTGGGTCTTACGCTCGGCAGTGTATTAGGGCAATACGGACGCTGGCAACTATTACCCATGGCTGCAGCGGTATTGATAATAGGATGGCTTATACGAAAATATAAACTGCCGGCTTACCGAGTACCTGAACATAAAGTTTCAGAAATGGATTCGCACGATTGGATAATGCTGGGCATCCTCCTCATCATGTGCTTTCGCTCTTTTATTTTTGACGTTATCAATCATGTGGCCAATGATTTTGAAAATGGTGTTCTTGTCATCGGTATCAGCGCTTTTGCCGGTAAGATCATCGGCGGTTTTGTTGCAGATAAGATTGGCTGGAAAAAATATGTCTACATCACCCTGCCCATTGCATTATTATTATTCCAGTTTGGCAAGGAAAATATTTACGCATTGGGTTTTGGTATCGCCTGCCTGCAAAGTTCGGTACCCATCACTTTATTGTTGATGGGGAGGAGCCTGCCGCTTTATCCTGCTACGGCAACAGCGATGAGTTTGGGAACATCTATCGCCCTGGCCGGGTTGCCCATCTATATGCTCAACAACAGGAGCCAGGTCATCAACGGGTTTGGCAATTCCCAACTAACAGCAATAGTTTTTGCCTTATTATTTATTTGCTGGATCCTGGCAGACCGGTTTTTATTTGGTCAAAAATTTAGTCAGTCACCCTGAACCTGCCCGAAGCGCCATACCCCCGGCAGTTGATAAAGTAATAAAGAACCCAACCTCCGTTAACTTTACAACTTTACACTTTTGTAATCTTCCGGTAGTGCATCAGTTTGAATAGTTGTCAGGTTGATCCCGCTAGAGGCGGGAGAAACCGGTCTATTTTTATTATAACCCGCCTTCGACAAGCTCAGGCTGACAGTTTTTCTGAGAATGATAATTTTCAAACTGGTGCACTACCAATCTTCATCCCTCAGTTCCCAACTCCTCAACATTTCCTACCTTTGCCTCCCGAAGAACCGGGACAAATTCTGTCATTTTGACTTTAAACTGTTTTCAGCACCATATTTGACAAGTCAATAAGCGTTATTTTGATTTATTTATAGCATACCCAACAATACTGAATTTTATGATCGGAGCTATTTCAAAACTTTTTGGTGGTAATAAGAGTGAGAAGGATGTAAAAAAGATCGTCCCGCAAGTTGCCATTATCAACCAGTTTTTTGCACAATACCAATCCCTCAGTAATGATGAACTAAGGAATAAAACTGCTGAGTTTAAATTACGCATTGCAGCCCACCTGGGAGACATCGATCAACAGGTAACAGAAAAAAAACAAGCTGCGGAAGACCTGCCCCTGGAAGAGATCAACAACAGGGATATTATTTATAAAGAAATTGACGAATTAAAGAAAGACAGGGATAAAGCGCTGGAAGTGGTATTACTGGAAATATTGCCCGAAGCTTTTGCCGTGGTAAAAGAAACCAGTCGCCGGTTTAAAGAAAATGCAACCCTCGAATGTACAGCCACGGAGCTGGATAAAAACCTTGCCGTAAAAAAAGATAATATCACTATTTCGGGCGATAAAGCCATTTATAAAAATATCTGGACGGCAGGCGGCGGATCGGTTACCTGGAACATGGTGCATTACGACGTGCAGCTGATTGGTGGTGCGGTTTTACATTCCGGTAAAATTGCAGAGATGGCAACAGGTGAAGGTAAAACCCTGGTGAGCACCCTGCCTGCATACCTCAATGCATTGTCCGGCGAAGGGGTTCATATCGTAACGGTAAATGATTACCTCGCCCGCAGGGATAGTGAATGGAACGGCCCCATTTTTGAATTCTTAGGATTAAGGGTGGATTGTATTGATAAACATGAACCCAATGGCGATGCACGGCGCAATGCCTACAATGCAGATATCGTTTATGGTACCAATAATGAATTTGGTTTCGATTACCTGCGTGATAATATGGTGCATTCTCCCGAGGAAATGGTGCAACGCAAACACCATTATGCCATGGTGGATGAAGTGGATAGTGTATTGATCGATGATGCCCGAACTCCTTTGATCATCAGCGGCCCCGTTGGCCATAGCGATAATACCCAGCAGTTCTTCGACCTGAAACCACGTATTGAAAAATTAGTGGAAGCACAAAAGAAAGCCGTCAACCAGTTTTTAATTGAAGCAAAGAAAAAAATTGCAGAAGGCAATGATGACCCAAAAGATGGTGGCCTTGCCCTGATGCGTGCCCACCGTGGTTTACCAAAGAATGGTGCGCTCATTAAATTTTTAAGCGAACCAGGTATTCGTGTAAAATTGCAAAAGAGTGAGAACTACTACCTGGCCGACCAGCAAAAAGAAATGCCAAAGGTTGACGCAGAACTATATTTTAATATTGATGAAAAAAATAACCAGGTCGATCTCACCGACCAGGGTATCCAGCTAATTACAAGAAGCGGGGAAGATCCTGAATTCTTTATCATTCCCGATATCGCCACAAAACTAGCCGATATTGAAAAAAGTGATTTAAGTGTTGATGAAAAACTGCATAAGAAAGAAAGTTTACTTAATGATTATTCTTTAAAGGCAGACCGCATCCACACCGTACAACAATTGCTAAAAGCGTATACTTTATTTGATAAGGACATAGAATACGTAGTGATGGAAGGCGCTGTAAAAATTGTTGATGAGCAAACGGGCCGTATACTGGATGGCAGAAGATATTCCGATGGATTGCACCAGGCCATCGAAGCAAAGGAAAATGTAAAGATCGAAGCATCCACACAAACCTATGCCACGGTTACATTGCAGAATTATTTCAGGATGTACCACAAGCTTGCAGGTATGACGGGTACTGCCGAAACAGAAGCAGCAGAGTTCTGGAGCATCTATAAACTGGATGTGGTTACCATTCCTACCAATGTAAAAGTTATACGTAAGGATGAACAGGATTTTGTTTACAAGACTAAAAGAGAAAAATACAGGGCAGTTATTGATGAAGTGGAAAAACTACGTGCAGGCGGAAGGCCTTCACTTGTAGGTACCACATCGGTTGAAGTAAGTGAACTTTTATCGCGGATGCTCAAACAAAAAAATATTCCGCATAATGTATTGAATGCAAAACAACACGCCAAGGAGGCACAGGTGGTTGCCGAAGCGGGGTTAGCCGGTGCCGTTACCATTGCCACCAATATGGCGGGACGTGGTACCGATATTAAACTGGGCCCGGGTGTTAAAGAAGCGGGAGGATTGGCCATCATCGGTACAGAGCGTCATGAAAGCCGTCGTGTAGACAGGCAGTTGCGTGGACGTGCCGGCCGCCAGGGTGATCCCGGAAGTACCAGTTTTTTTGTTTCGCTGGAAGATGACCTGATGCGTATGTTCGGCAGCGAACGTATTGCCGGGTTGATGGACAGGATGGGTTATAAAGAAGGTGAAGTGATACAGCACAGCATGATCACCAAGTCAATTGAAAGGGCGCAGAAAAAAGTAGAGGAAAATAATTTCGGTATACGTAAACGCCTGCTCGAATATGATGATGTAATGAACAAACAGCGTAACGTGGTGTACAATAAACGTAACCACGCTTTGTTTGGAGAACGCCTTGCGCTTGACCTTGACAATGCTTTTTATGCTGTGGCCGACAGCCTGGTGAATTCCTTCAAAGAAGGGAATGACCATGAAGGGTTTAAACTGGCCGCCATCGTAAATTTCGGCATTGATACTTCCATTACCGCAGAAGAACTGGAAAAAGATGAGGTAAATGGTTTGGCACAAAGCTTATACACAGAAGCGGTTACGCAGTACCGTAATAAGACGGCTGCAATGGTCCGCAATACCTTGCTCGTAATAAAAAATATCCGCAAAGAGCAGGGCAATCATATTGAAAATGTGGCCGTACCATTCACCGATGGCAAAAAAGCCATACAGGCATTGGCCAACCTGGATAAATATATTGCTTCAGAAGGACGTGAACTGAATGATGCACTGGAACGCAGCATTACCCTTGCACTCATCGATGATGCATGGAAGGAACACCTTCGTGCAATGGACGACCTGCGCCATAGTGTGCAAACGGCAGGATACGAACAAAAAGATCCACTGGTCATTTATAAGATAGAAGCTTTTGCGGCTTTCAAACAAATGGACGACCAGGTGAATAAAGATATCGTAAGCTTTTTAGCGCATGCACAAATACCGGTGGAACAAACCAATGCCGGGCAGATACGTGAAGGAAGAGAAAAGAAAACTGATATGAGCAAGATGCGCCAGCGTAAGGAAGAATTTGCAACATCATCAACCGGTGGGCAGGAATATGTTGGCCAGGATGAATACATCGATCCTTCAACTCCCATCAAACAGGAACCTATACGTGTTGAAAAAGCACCCGGACGCAATGATCCTTGTCCCTGTGGAAGCGGGAAAAAATACAAACAGTGCCACGGGAAGGAAGCGTAGGCGATCAATAACGATTAATAAACAATAACAAAGCAGTTCAATCTTCGAACTGCTTTATTATTTACATTACATCAACTGTTGCCGGGGCAGTTAAACCTTTTACAGTTCTCCCGGTCTTACTCCCACAAAAAAATCATCATGAAAAAATATTTTTTAAAGATCATTATGCTGTTTGCAATAGCAATTTCAGTTGCTGCGGCAGCCGATGCACAATTTGTAGTAAAGATACGCCCGGGTGCGCCCGTAATAAGGGTAAGGCCGGCAGCACCATCACCAAGGCATGTATGGGTAGCAGGCGAGTATGTTTATCGCGGCGGCAACTATGTATACACCGAAGGTTATTGGGCCCAGCCACCACATTCGGGTTATATCTGGATAGAAGGGCATTGGAAAGAAACCAGGCGCGGGTGGAAATGGGTACCGGGACATTGGAGGTAATGACAGAGGGTTCATGGTTTTGCAATTTTCCAGGGATTTAGAGAAAGAGATCTTGAAAAGTGAAAATTAATCATCATCAACTATAAACCATGAACTTTTGTTTTTCCTTGCTTTTCCAAAATTCCCTTTGTATTTTGTTTGCATAATCACCCCTATATGCAAAACATCCGTCTCGACAATTTACTGTTGATAGATATTGAGACAGTACCCCAATTCCCCGGCTTTGATGACCTCAGTGAAGAATGGAAAAATTTGTGGCAAGAAAAAATGCAACGCTCCTTGCCGGAAGATACCACTGCCGCAGCATTCTATCCGCAACGTGCAGGTGTAATGGCCGAGTTTGCCAAAGTGATCTGCATCAGCATTGGCTATTTCAAAAAAGAGGGTAATGTAATTCAACTGAGGTTAAGGTCCTTTTATGGGGATGACGAAAAAATATTATTACAGGATTTTCTTTCTGTTGTAAACCAGATGGCATCCAATAACAGCAACTGGAGTTTTACCGGGCACAATATAAAAGAATTTGATATCCCTTTTATTTGCCGGCGCCTGTTGATAAAAGGCCTGGCCATTCTTCCCTATCTTGATTTTCAGAATATGAAACCCTGGGAAACCAATATGATCGACACTTTTCAATACTGGCGTTTCGGCGACTATAAACAATACACTTCATTAAAATTACTGGCAGCTGCATTGGGCGTACCCTCACCCAAGGATGATATTGACGGCAGCATGGTGGCCGATGTTTACTGGAAAGAAAAAAACCTGCAGCGCATTGTTACTTATTGCCAGAAGGATGTGGTTACTACAGCGAATATTGTGCTGCGGTTTAAGCATATGACCTTGCTTGGTGAGGATGATATCATTATTGTGAAGTGATAACAATATAAGCGCATACCCTAATAATAATAAATATCATTAAGGAAAGTTCTTTCCGGCATCTATGCATTTAATGCGCTCATCATAAGCTTATACATCCTCCCGTAATTGTCAAACTCATTGAACGCAGCATTATTGGTTCCGGGATTACCGATGCAATCTTTTAAAATACTGGCGAGCCTTAATCCGCCCATCAATAATTGTTTTTTTATGATGTTGGCATGATCATCAACATATTTCTTGTCAAGAAAATTATTATTAAAATTATACACGGTATCCAGCAATGAACGGGATTGGTACATCCATTTCAGTTCATTTATTTTTTTTATTTCTGCCACTTCAGCACTATCCAGTGTGGCATATAATTGTAAGCAGGAGTCCATGGTGATATTCTTATACTCCAGTATCTGCGTATCCCAGATACTGTGCAGGTTGCCACTTACAACAGGAGAAGTTACTTCGATGGTATTACCACCTTTGTCAATGGCATAGCCTGTGTGTAAGGGCTGGTGAAGATCGCCTACCAGGTGAAAGATCAGTAGCAGGTCTCTTTTGATATCTTTTCTTTTGATCGTCTTATATTGCCGCAGTTCCAGGATGGCCGAATGTAAAATGGTAAGGATATTTCTTTCTGAGGAGGGAGTATACACTGTGCCTTTATCCATATCAAGGTAATGCCAGGTA
>JAYWAN010000163.1:0-10578 GCA_043782405.1 Chitinophagaceae bacterium | reverse complement strand
TTTTTGTGCGGCAAAGGAGATTCGAACTCCCACACCCTTTCGGGCGCTACCACCTCAAAGTAGTGCGTCTACCAATTTCGCCATCGCCGCAAGTGGATGTGCAAGTTAATAAATTTGAAGATGTGCAGATGAGAAAATACCGATGATTTTTTTAAAGAAGTAAATCCGGGCATAGTTCACAATTTCGCCATCGCTCCAAAATTTCAACTTCATCGATCATTCACTTATCTCTTCAGCAGGATCCTGAAACTGGTCCCTTTCCCTAATTCAGAATTTTTTACAAAAATATCTCCCTTGTGGTATTGTTCTATGATACGTTTGCTAAGCGATAGTCCTAGCCCCCAGCCGCGTTTTTTAGTGGTAAAGCCCGGTTTAAAAACCCTGGCAATATTTTGTTTACTGATGCCTTTACCGGTATCCGTTATGTCGATGATGACCTGCCCGGTATCATTTTTTATATTTACAATGATATTGCCCCTGCCTTCCATGGCATCCAGTGCATTCTTTAATAAATTTTCTATTACCCAATCAAATAAAGGGCCATTGATCATTGCCCGTATCTCTTTTTCGCCATAACTGTTAATGGAAAAACTTACTTTATCAGTTGCCCTTCGTTTAATATAAGTTACCATGCTTTGCACCTGTGCAACAATATCCATTTCTTCCAGTTGCGGTGTGCTGCCGATCTTACCAAAGCGGTCACTCACCAGTTTAAGGCGGTCCACATCCTTGGTCATTTCCGGAACGATCTTTTCATTGCCCGGTGTTTCTTTCAGCATCTCCACCCATCCCTGCAGGGAGGAAAGGGGTGTACCTAACTGGTGAGCAGTTTCCTTGGCCATACCAGCCCATACCTGGTTTTGGGTTGATTTATTACGGGTGGTAATAGCAATTAAAGTGATGATGATGAACAAGGCAACAATGATCAATTGCACAATTGGGTAGTAGCGTACCTGTTGCAACAATGATGACTCGCCATAAAAGATCCGGTTAGTTTGTAATGAATCCATGGGACTCTTCCATACAATGGGTTCGTGCAGGCTTTTGAATTCTTTTAGTTTGCCGGGTAGATAAGACCTGTCTTCTTTTATTTTTACCGTATCTAAATTATAATGATCCATGATACTGTCTTTTTCATCAACCTGTATCATGGGAATATCCTTGTTATTTTCCGTGAATATCTTACCGGAAAGATTAGTTTCTGTTGAATTTGGATTGGCGATATCTTTTGCTGCTTCTGCCCATTGCTCTATTTTCATCTTCTCTTCCGCGGCAATTTTTTTGGCCAGGTGATTGGAATAAAATATAGTTCCCGTTACAATGCCAATGGCAATAATGGCCAACACCGTACGCCAGTTGAGTAATTGAGTAAACATCTTTAAAGTTATGAATTATGCGTTACCTAAAAGCTATCTGTAATTTTTTTTTGCCGGAAGACGGGGAGATATATTTCTATACATTCAGATACTGCTTATTGCATTCCTTTCTTCCCGGCAATTATTATTTATACCGGTTAAAAACAGCCCGCAATAATCTGCAATAATAAAAAAGAATTATAGTAAGTTTGTGTAAACCCTTACCAACCTAATGCCATCGGTAGCCATCGTTATTTTGAACTGGAATGGTAGAAGTTTTCTCGAACGCTTTCTTCCTTCTGTGATTGCATCGGTATACACCAACAAACGGGTCATTGTTGCAGATAATGCTTCCACTGATGATTCGGTTTCCTTTTTGCAAGCGCATTACCCGCAAGTAGAACTAATACAGAACAGCAGCAATGAAGGTTTTGCCAAAGGATACAATACTGCGTTGAAGCAGGTGCAAAGTGATTATTATGTTTTACTGAACAGTGATGTAGAAGTTACACCTAACTGGATAGGGCCCGTTATTGAGTTGATGGAGTCCGACACCATGATCACGGCCTGCCAGCCAAAATTATTATCCTGGGATAATAAAAAACAATTTGAATATGCCGGTGCAAGTGGCGGATGGCTCGATCGTTTTGGTTATCCCTTTATGCGGGGCAGGATATTTGAAGTGTGTGAGGAAGATAATGGACAATATGATAATGCCGAACAGTGTTTTTGGGCAAGTGGTGCTGCGTTATTTGTGCGGAGTGCTGTTTATCATGAGATGGGCGGACTGGATGAATATTTTTTTGCACACCAGGAAGAGATAGACCTTTGCTGGCGAATGCAACAGGCGGGTTATAAGATCTTCGTGCAACCGTTAGCTGTAGTATACCATGTTGGCGGCGGAACCTTACCCAAGGGCAATAACCGCAAAACTTTTTTAAATTTCCGGAATAATATCATTATGCTGGCGAAGAATCTTTCTTTGGGTTCGGCACTTTGGAAAATCCCATTCAGGATGGGCCTGGATGCATTATCGGCAACCCGTGGGTTAATGAGTGGCGACAACGGTTATTTTGTAGCAGTGATGAAAGCGCATTTTCATTTTATCGGGTGGCTGTTGTTTTACCGGAAGCGGTCTGTTTTTCCGAAAAAAAAAGGAGGAAAACCCAGTGGATGGTACAATGCTTCTGTGGCATGGGCTTATTTTATACGCAAGAAGAAAACCTTTTTGGAAATTGTGGGTAACAAATAATTGTTTTTGGCACTTACACCTTATTTTTGCAGTGAAATAATAAATAATGGAACAGGAAGTAATCGACAATTCACACAAGGATTTTACGCATAACTGGGTATCATCATCCCGTTTTATCTGGTTTTGCCAGGTTTTTTTAGTGGTGGCCTTCCTTATAGGCGGCTGCTATAATTTATACACACACCGCTACAAAGGCAAACCCGAGGTGAATGTGCCGGATAATACCCTGTATAATCCTAAATACAAATAAATTTTTGTTGTTGTTGTACAACCCGTATTTTTGCCATCCAAAAAATGGGACAGTTCTTTATAAGGTTCAGCAGTTTTAAGCGTTTAAAGTTTTAACTGACTTAACCATTTACCAGCGGAAATAGCTCATTTGGTAGAGCGCGACCTTGCCAAGGTCGAGGTGGCCGGTTCGAGCCCGGTTTTCCGCTCAAAACTTATCCCGCCCAAAGCGGGATTTTTTTTCTACAACCAGTACTCCTGTTAGGAGTATATTAACCACTCGGGTGGTGGAACTGGTAGACACGCAGGACTTAAAATCCTGTTCGCAGTAATGCGAGTGACGGTTCAATTCCGTTCCCGAGTACAGAAACGGACTTCAGCGAAAAATCGCTTTGAAGTCCGTTATTTTTTTGCCCTGAAATGCTGTTCAGGCTTGCAATCAGCAAAAAAACAGCATTGATTTTTGTGGTTCGAGTTTCGTCTTTTTGCTTATTGTAATAGATTCCATCAGTAAATAATAATTTTTGAAGTTTATACTTATAACTGTAACTGCTGGAAACCCATAGGGACGGGAGTTGTGTGGAAATTTCGATTGACCGGCTAATATAATATTCAAGGTTCGATGCATTGATCGAAGTGCCGGAACCAGGAATAGCGGTTAAAATGGGTAGGTTTGACCTGGGCGGTTAGATGGAAATAGTTTAGTTGTAATAAAGGGGCTTTACTTAGCCCCCTTATTACAATTAAAACTTAGCACTGATACCGATGTAAATACTTCTTCCAACAGAAGGTATAATTCCCGGACCTGGGTATTCGTCTGTCCTTCGTGTGAAATATGACTTACCGGTTAGATTGTTTGAACCAAATTTTATCGCATAGTTTTTATACTTGTAATTTGCACTAAGGTCAATGACTGTATAAGCAGGTATATATCCTGCTATTGGATCTTGGCTTGTTTTCACATTTGAAGCATCTCCATAAGCATCTCCCACAGAGTTTACCTGAAAAGTAGTAGAAAAATGACTGCTATTGAAAATTAAGCCAACCCGGTTTATAGTTTTGGCTGCTGCCTCCACCCTGTTCCCTTTAAACTCCCCAGTGGTATATTGTGCATTGATGTATGCAAATGAATTAAAAAGACTCATACCATATTTCGATTTTGAGTTGAGGTATTTTAAGAGGTTAAATTCAATATAACTTTCAATTCCCTGATGGATACTGTTAGCAATATTTTTACGAATAGAATAATCATTCCCTGTTATTGGGTCTGTTTGAAGTAATACCCCAATCCTGTTATTGTAAACCATATAAAAGCCACCGATATCAAAGTTCAAAAAGTTCTTTATCGTTCCCCTGTACCCTAAATCCGTATTAAATCCATAAGCATCTTTTAGATTGGGATCAATTCTTGAGATTACACCAAAGGGTTCTAACTGGCTGTAATCAATAGGGCGGTATGCCTGACTGCAATTACCGTAGATACTGGTATTGTTTGTTGGTTTAAATTCTAATCCAATTCCGAATAAAGGAAATTTCCTGGTGCGGTCTTCGTTTGGTATTTGTTTTACATTATTAAAGGTTTTAAATCCCTTAGCAGTACTTTTTAAATACTCAAATCTAAAGCCGGGTGTTAGCGTAAATTTATCTCCAATTCTAAAAATATTCTCTACAAATGGGGCGATGTTAGTTGTGGTAAAGTTTAAATCATATCCCCAATCACCGGTGATTGATAAATCAAAATCACTGTTAGTTGTTCCTTCGCCGCCACCCTGCCGTTTGAACCAGGCATAACTATATCGCAAACCTCCTGCAATTGTCGATTTTTGGTTTCCTAATTTATAGTTTTGAGAAAACCTAAGTTCGGTTGTTGAGTTGTGCATGTCCTCACTACCAACTTCCCTGCGTGCATAAGTATTTGTAGCAGGGTCAATATCATCTGGAGCTCCGGGGCCACCGTCTTCATTACGCCACACCAATGAACGGTTGCTGAACAGGCAAGTAGTTTTTAAGCTAATTGTGGTATTTGGAGAAGGGGTAAAGTTTGCATAAGCACTCAGGACATTCCAGGGACTTTTAAGCCAATTTCTTGCTCTGGTTGATGCTTTGGGATCAGCTTCAAATAAGCTGTCTGTAAAGCCTCCTGGCATCTTTATTTTGTTACGAAGTAATGAGTATTCAACACCAACATTTAATCTTATTGATGGTTTATATTGAACCTTACCAAAACCAGATAACTGCCACTGCCTGCTATTGGGACGGCAGCCATCAATATATCTGTATTGCAGAAAACCATAATAGCTGATCTTTTTATAATTCCCACCGATTGAGTTAAATAAATTAAACATGCCAAAACTACCAAAGGTTTGTGATGTCGTAAGTTCAAACGGTTTATTTAGTGGGGCATCTTTGGTCACATAGTTTACCAAACCTCCAAACTGCGAACCAAATTGTAAGGAAGATGCCCCTCTTACCATTTCAATACGACTAACAGCTTCCATAGGAGGAATATAATAGGCTTCATTATACCCGTAAATATCGGCACTGATATTATACCCATTTTGACGGGTATTCATTTCAATACTTTGTATCGGATTCAAGCCCCTTGTTGCAATGCCATTTGCAGTAAATCCACCACTTTCGGTTTCAACGATATTTAAACCTGGTATCCGTCCAAGTATTTGTCGGGTATTATTGATTGCCTTATTGGCATCTAAGCTATCAACGAGAATAATTTCATTTTTCTTACCGGCATAAATAATTCCGTCTTTTACTTCTAATAAGTGACCTACGCCATTTACCGTTTTATACCCTGTAACTAAAACTTCTTTCAGGATTTTAGAACTATCGGCTTGTTTTACTTGAGCATTTGCAGTGATAAACCCAAGTGAGGTAAGCAGCCCAATAACAATTGTTTTCATGTTTAATATTGCAGTTATTTGAATATCTGCAAAAGTGAAAAAAGTTTGGGAAGGGGAGTTATGTATTCGGGAATAAATACCCCGCAACATGGAAAAAGAGACTCACTTTGATTCTCGGTTGTATGTTTATTTTTTCATTTAAAATACATCCAAACTGACTCGAACTATTCCAAGTTCATTGATGTAGGAAAATCTCACCTCATGTCGCCAATTTCCTTCAAATCTTTCAATATCTGGTTCGAGTTAATGATATCTGGGGGTACGTTTTCAGCAGATCTTAATGGTCGGCTTTTTTATTTGGTACAACATTTACTAAAATTCTATCTCCATATTTTTTGTAATTTCAATACCCGTTCATCCCGGGACTTATACATGCCAGGTGATATGATGACTATACCCAAATTTACTTTACTTGTACTATTTGCTGTTTCTTTTACTGGATACGCACAGTCTGTAAAAACCATCGACAGTTTACAGTACCAATACCAGCATTGCCTGGATAATGGAAAAAACATGCCGGGGTGTTCGATGATGTTTTACCGCTAGATGGATAGTATCTTGAATGTTGTTTATACTAAACTCCGCTTGTCGCAAAAACCGGCGCAGCAAACCAGTCTCGCAAAGGAACAAACTAACTGGCTTGCAAAACGCGACCGTTATTTTAAAACCACATTGGGAAAATTAAAAAAAGCGAACCAAATCAGGTCGGCTAAAGGAATGGCCATCAATGCCAAAGATGATATGATGCTGATGTACGACGCGAATGGTGAATTTGTAAAGTCGAGGGTGATGGCATTAATAAAAAAGACTAAATAACTGCGAGCCCAACTGTTTTCTCTTTATTCCCGCGGATTATTTATACTCATACTGTATCGTCCCCATCAGCCTTCTTTCCTTGGAGAAACATTTTTCACTGGTACGCAGGCCATTGTCGTAAGTATATTTCCAGATATAATAGTAGCTGCCGCCTTCTTCAGTGGTGGTCATCTGTGTAACTAAACCTGCACTGTTGTATTCAAAGATATAATCGGGCAGCATTTTTTCGTTAAACTGGTTCAGGTGAACCACATCGGTGAGCCTGTTCCTGCTGTCGTAGTAATAATAATAACTCTTCCCGCTTTTGGTGTCTTTTTCTATGGATACATTATTCTTTTCATCCAGGGAGAAAAGTACAACGGTACTGTCTGTATTATTTTTTACTCTTATCATTTTCTGCAAAGATCCTTTGGCGTCATATTGATACTGGTGCTCTTCCCCGATCTCATTGGCGAAATCATCATCACTGGAACGTACACCCGAACGAATGGTCTTTATCCGTCCGCTCTCCTCATAATCATAATTAACGGTGGTGACGGCGATCTGTGAACTATCGATCGTCTTTACCAGCAGGCCGGCCTTATTGAAATAAGAAGTGAAGAGGGAGGGCCCGGTAACATTTGAATTGGTGAATGTTTCCACCGTGCCATAGTTTTTGTTGATATTCTTTTCGCAGGTGAACCCGTCACTTGGGCTGCCATCGTCTTCAAAACTGGTGATATGTATGGTCCTTATCTTTTGCTCTTTCAAACGAGCCATTTCTTCCACCAGTTGCCGGTTGCTTACAATATCCTTATAATAATACTGGGCATTGGCAACTGATCCTGTAAGTAGGGCCAGCAAAATTAAATTCAGGGGTTTACTCATTACTTATTTTTTCAGTTCCAAAATTAATCTATCTTATCCACAGGGAGCACTGCATATTAACGTAAATATTATGCCGTTAATGCATAAGCCCTTAAACTTTATTATTTTTAACAAAATTAAAGACCTTGAGTCACCTGGAAGAACGGAAAGAAAAGAACTGCCTCAACTGTAATGCACAGGTACAGGGCAGGTATTGCCATATCTGCGGGCAGGAAAACATTGCAACCAAAGAAACTGCCTGGCACCTGGTGAGTCATTTTTTCCAGGACATCACCCATTTCGATGGCAAATTCTTTAATACACTCCGGTATTTGATATGGAAGCCGGGGTTTTTATCCAGGGAATACATGAATGGCCGCCGGGCCAGTTATCTTAACCCGATACGGATGTATGTGTTTACCTCTGCTTTTTTCTTTTTAATATTCTTTACTTTCTTTAAAACAAATGAAGTTGTTTTTTCAGAAACGGATGTGAATGGTAAAACCCTAACCGAGATCATTAAAATGGATTCGGCGCATTTTGCTGATTTTACCCGCAAGGTAAACCGGAATGACAATAAACCCGATCGGGCAATGACAAGGGAAGAGTTCAGGAATTTCCTGGATACCTCGATAAGGCATTCCGGGATCACTGTTTTTAATCACCGGTATAAAACTAGAGCAGCTTATGATTCGGCATTGGCTAACGGAACCGAAAATGATAACTGGATAATAAGGCAACTTGTTTACCAGGTAATCGCCATCAACAGCAAATATAATAATAATGCGCAGGAGATAATAGCGGCATTTAAATCCGCTTTACTGCACAGCCTGCCGCAAATGTTGTTCATATCATTGCCCTTACTGGCCCTGCTGTTGAAACTGCTTTACCGGCGCCGGAAAGAATTTTATTATGTGAGCCATGCCATCTTAAGTATACACCTCTACATTTTTGTTTTTATAGCCATGCTGTTCTTATTCAGTATTGGCAAACTCAACGATGGGTTGCATTGGGGGGTATTGAGTTTTATAAACGGGCTGATGTATATACTGATTTTCTTTTATGAATACAAAGCCATGCGGAATTTTTATGGGCAGCGAAGGGCTAAGACGATCGCAAAATTCCTGCTGCTGAACCTGATGTTTTTGGTTGTACTGTTATTGCTGTTCGTAATATTCACCTTCTTTTCGCTGTTTAAAATATAATATGCCATGCAATTTAAAAGTGCAGGCGAATAAAAATCTTATAATAAATATAAATCATTATTATGCCCAATGCCAATGCCGATGCCTTCAATCGTTTAGTAAGTATCATGGACGACCTGCGGGAAAAATGCCCCTGGGATAAAAAGCAAACCATTCAAACCCTGCGGCAACTGACCATTGAAGAAACTTATGAACTGGCCGATGCCATCACTGATAATGACTGGAAGGGAATCAAGGAAGAATTGGGCGATCTTTTACTGCATATCGTTTTTTATGCTAAAATAGGAGCGGAGCAGGACCAATTTACTTTGGCAGAATCCATCAACGGGGTATGCGAAAAACTCATCACCCGGCACCCGCATATCTATGGCGATACCATGGTAAATGATGCCGAAGATGTTAAAAGGAATTGGGAAAAATTAAAATTAAAAGAAGGAAAAACTTCGGTGTTAAGTGGAGTGCCAAAGTCGCTGCCCTCCATGGTAAAAGCCATGCGTTTGCAGGAAAAGGCAAAGCAGGTGGGCTTTGAATGGGATAATAAGGACCAGGTATGGGACAAGGTAGAAGAGGAAAAACAAGAGCTTTTTGAAGCCATTGCGTTGGGTGATAACAACAAAATTGAGGACGAATTGGGCGATGTTTTCTTCTCATTGGTAAACTTTGCAAGGTTTTTGCAGGTAGATGCCGAGAATGCCCTGGAAAGGACGAATAAAAAATTCATTGACCGGTTCACTAAAATGGAAACAGCAGCGTTGGCACAGGGGAAATATTTACATGATATGAGCCTGGAAGAGATGGATGCTATCTGGAATACTATTAAAAAAACTTAAGTCAGCTTAATGGTTCACGCAGCATTTGCAGGATTGCTGAAGTCGCAGGAAAATAAAACAATGCTGCGATACCTGTGTGAACCGAACCTTATCAATTTAATCATTGCAAAAAGAAATCACTTTTCGCCGCTTCTGGTCCAGGAACTATTACCTGCTGGTAATTGCTGCCTGGTTCATCACCCTGTCATTTATCATTGATAATTACTGGTCGGGCAATTCTTCTGTTACTGCCGTGCAAAAAAATGTGGAAAGTTATATACAGCAACAGGAAAAAGATTTTGACCGGTTAATGGCTGATACAGCTTTTGTAAAAAAGATCAGTGATAATAATAATTATGATGAATCATTTTTAAAAGAGTTAACCCATAAGAAATATTTTTTTTACCGCTACTTCATCAATGATATTGGCCTGCGCCACCTCATTTTCTGGAATACACAGGCCGTAATGCCTACACCTGCATTACTGGAATCACCGGCTAATGCTGGTTTCATACAATTGCAAAATGGTTTTTATGTATGGCACAAGATCAGTACGGTAAACAGTGTCTCCATTGCCCTGGTGCCGGTGAAATGGAATTATATCATCACCAATGAGTACCTCGAAAATTCTTTCGCCACAGGAAAGGCCATCGAAAATAATTACGATATAGCTTTGCAACCAACCGGCGCAGCAGTCAAATCTGTCAATGGCAGCACCCTGTTTTACCTCGAAAAAAGATCGGCTGCAGTTATCCCGCAAAATAACCTGGTAGCTGTTTGGCTGCGCATCCTGGCAATTATATTTATTTTACTGTTCATTCATTTGTGTGCCAATTATATTGCGGCCCATCACCGGTTATGGAAAGCAGAACTTTTTTTGGCTGGAACCATCTTACTACTGCGTATAGCCAGTTATTATTTTCCTATCCCGCTTAATTTTAGGCAGTTCGAATTATTTGATCCTTCGGTGTATGGCTCCAATGTTGTGCTTCGCTCTTTGGGCGACCTGCTCATCAATGCGATCCTCTTCACCTGGCTGGTGCTATTTACCCGGCACCAGCTGCAGGAAAAAAATATCCAGGTACGGGTAAGGAATAAGACGATGAAAGTTTTGTTGCTCGCTGCTATCACGGTCATATTCCTAACGGC
>JAYWAN010000162.1:0-10581 GCA_043782405.1 Chitinophagaceae bacterium | reverse complement strand
ATCATGCACCATTACCTGTATGCGGTAAACGTGTCCTGGTTGTAATCCGAGTGTGGTTATATCCCATTTTATTAATGCGCCGTAACCTTGATCAACTGTACCCGCAGGAGGTGCATCACCACCCGCTAAATTCCAGTTATTCTGTGCAGGATCTCCATCAGGTGTAATAGTTACAGCAACGGGATTTTTTGTACTATCTACATTTCTTACCCCGCCTTTCCAACTTCCGCAAACAGAAGCAGGATTATAAGGAGTACCACCCTGTTGCCAGTCACCTATACGACTGCTTGCACCATTTACGGTTAGGTCAGTAATGTACATTACTGGCCTAATAGGGCGTCCTCCGCCGTCTGCTATGTCATTACCTGCCTGCCCACCGCTGGTGACTGTAGAACCCAATAAAGGATTACTTGCACAGCTTGGAGTTCCTGAATAGGCAGTTATAGGATAATTTGTAGTGTATGAAGTTCCGTTGGCTCTTTTAACAATCACACTACGTACGCCCAGTAAAAGCGCATGCTCATCATTATACCAAACCTTTACAAAACCAGATTCCAGCACACCACAACCGGTTGATGATGGTTCCATTGCCCTCAATACCTCATTCTCACTGAAAGTTACAGCTGACTTTGGTAAGTTACTGTTATCGGGATAACCCAATGCGCAGGTTGTACATGAATTCGGTGGGGGTCCAACAGCACATGAACTGTTAGCCGTTGTAAAGTTAGTACTTGAAGTACCACCGTTATAAACAGTTGCACCGCCCGGGTTACAGGGATCTGCACCATCTGCAATGATTAACCTGAACATTACCCCATCAAGGCTTGCACTTAAACCAGTTAAAGATAAGACTGGTGGTGTAACTGTAGCATTTGCCGATACGCCATTGGCGGTTAAGGTAACACTGCCAATCGCATTGGTACCATTTACCAGACAAATCCAAACGCCAGCAGCATTCAGATATTGCCAACTGTAATTGGACGTGTTGTTTACATTACTAACTACTGGAGTGATCGTGTAGGTAGTCCCCGTGCAACTGCTGGTATAGCTGTCAACTGTATGCGCAAACACAGCAATTGATAATGCAAAGGACGTTAAAAGCAGCAGTACCGCTTTTTTAAAAGAGGCAGGTACAAGCATAGAGATTTTTCTCATAGCCAGAGATGACGAAGCATTTAGTACTTGTTTCATAAACTTAACTTAACATGTTTAAAAAATAATACTGCTTAGCATAGCATCACAGCATTGTTGAAAAAAACAACATGTTTCGTTTGGGGGGTAAATCGGTAGTTACAGGAAATAGTGATTTCGGTGGTAATTCGGATAGGGAATTAACCCTAAAGATGGGATATGTGGTCGAAAGGTGAAACAAAAATATAACAATTATTGAGAAAACAAAACTTTTTTTTAACTTTTTTTTAAACCCTGTCCCATACTAAACTGAATAGCGCCTCAAAACTACTATAGCTTTATCGTTTCAATTTCGCCTTTGCCAGGTCAAGTGCAAATTCCAATTGCTGCTCAATGGTAAGGTGGGTATTATCCAGTTCTATCGCATCCTTGGCTTTGCGTAAAGGGCTTACTTCACGGTTTGAATCTATATAATCCCTCAGTTCAAGATTGGCCTTTACTTCTTCAATGGTGATATTAGGGTTCTTGTCATACATTTCCTTGTACCGCCGTTCTACCCTTACTGCAATATCGGCCGTCATGAATATTTTGAGCTCGGCATCCTGGAAAACGGTAGTGCCAATATCCCTCCCATCCATAATAATGCCTTTCTTTTCCCCCATTTTTTTTTGCTGGGCCACGGCAAAGGCCCTTACCGCAGCTATTGCAGCAACATCACTTACTTTTTCGGCGATCACCAGGTCGCGTATCACGTATTCAACATTTTCTCCGTTCAGTACTATTTCTGACTGCTGTGATTTTTTATTGAATTCAAATTCAATGACAACCTCGTTCAAAGCTTTTTCCACTTCGGTAGCATCCGTCCAGTCGACATGATTACGTAAAAAATATAAAGTAATGGCACGATACATCGCACCGCTGTCAATATATACATACCCCAGTTCCTTTGCCAGTTGCCTGGCCAGGGTACTTTTTCCGCAGGATGACCAGCCATCTATTGTGATGATTATTTTCTTTTTCATCGAATGGCAAAATTGGCTTAAAAAAATGCGAATTCAAAATTAAATGAGAGATACTAGCCGCAACCGCAAAAAAAATGCCATCCGCTATGGATGGCATTTCCGTTTTATTTCGGCTCCAAGGTCAGACCTCAGATTTTTTTTCTTTCTTTTTCTCCTCGCCTTTCAGCGTGAATTTTATCTTCTCTGCTTTCTCATCCAACCCGGCAACCATGATATCACCTTTATTAATATTCATATTCAATATCTCTTCAGCCAGCGGATCTTCCAGGTATTTCTGAATGGCCCGGTGCAACGGCCTTGCACCAAACTGCGAATCGTAGCCCTTTTCAGCAATAAAGTCTTTTGCCTCAGGTGTTAACTCCATCGAGAACCCAAGATTGGTCAGGCGCTTCATCACGCCCTTCATCAATATATCAATGATCTCAAAGATATTTTCTTTGGAGAGTGAATTGAACACCACAACGTCATCGATCCTGTTTAGGAATTCGGGGCTGAATGTACGCTTCAGCGCTTTTTCAATCACCGCTTTATTATTTTCATCCGAGCTTTCCTGCCGGTTGGCAGTTGCAAAACCTACACCATCACCAAAATCCTTTAACTGGCGTGCGCCTATATTGGAGGTCATAATGATGAGGGTATTCTTGAAATCAACTTTTCTTCCCAGTCCATCGGTAAGCATACCATCATCCAGTACCTGCAATAAGATATTATAAATATCGGGGTGTGCTTTTTCAATTTCATCCAGGAGGATCACGCTGTATGGTTTACGCCTAACCCTTTCCGTTAGTTGTCCGCCCTCTTCATAGCCAACATAACCCGGAGGCGCTCCTATCAAACGGCTCACGGTGAATTTTTCCATGTACTCACTCATGTCGATGCGTATCAGCGCATCATCACTGTCGAACATATGCCTTGCCAATGCACGGGCCAGTTCGGTCTTTCCAACACCTGTTGGGCCAAGGAAAATAAATGTACCGATGGGTTTCTTGGGATCTTTTAAACCAACCCGGTTGCGCTGGATCGCTTTTACCACTTTTGAAATGGCCTCCTGTTGCCCAACCACTGCACCTTTCAGGTCATCTGCCATACGGCGCAACTTTTCTGTCTCGGCCTGTACCATGCGTTTAACGGGAATGCCCGTCATCATGCAAACCACTTCAGCAATATCTTCTTCCTCAATGGGAAAACGCTTGTGCTTGCTTTCTTCTTCCCAGTCTGTCTTTGCTTTTTCGAGTTCTTCCTGTAAACGTTTTTCTGTATCACGGAGTGAAGCCGCTTCCTCAAAGCGTTGGCTCTTCACCACTTTATTTTTTTCGAGCTTAATGTCTTCGATCTTTTTTTCCAGTTCAATTATTTCCACCGGTACATTAATATTTTTGATATGTTTTCTTGCACCCACTTCATCCAGTACATCAATGGCTTTGTCAGGTAACAGGCGGTCTGTCATATAACGGTCGCTCAGTTTAACGCAGGCTTCAATGGCTTCCTGGCTATAGATCACATTATGGTAATCTTCGTACTTACTTTTTATATTGTTCAGTATCTCGATGGTTTCTTCAACTGAAGGTTGTTCAACGATCACTTTTTGGAAACGCCTGTCCAGTGCCCCGTCTTTTTCAATATGCATGCGGTATTCATCCAGTGTAGATGCCCCGATGCATTGCAGCTCGCCCCTTGCCAGTGCCGGCTTAAAAATATTGGATGCATCGAGTGAACCACTTGCACCACCCGCACCAACAATAGTGTGTATCTCATCAATGAAAAGAATAACATCACGGTTCTTTTCCAGTTCGTTCATGATGGCTTTCATCCTTTCTTCAAACTGGCCGCGGTATTTTGTTCCGGCAACCAATGCGGCAAGGTCAAGGCTCACCACTCTCTTATCAAACAAAACCCTTGAAACTTTTCTTTGTACAATGCGCAGGGCAAGGCCTTCCACAATGGCTGTTTTACCAACACCTGGTTCTCCAATTAAAATTGGGTTGTTCTTTTTGCGGCGTGATAATATTTGAGAAACCCTTTCTATCTCGGTTTCCCTGCCTACGATTGGATCAAGTGAACCATTCTCTGCAAGGCGGGTGATATCACGGCCGAAATTGTCCAGTACAGGGGTCTTTGTCTTGGGTTGATTGGCTGCGGATCCACGTTGCCCCTTTGGCTGCTGGCCATATTGCTTTCTTTCTTCATCAAAATCATCATCTCCTTCATCACTGAATTCTGCAGAAGGCGGGTTACTGGTTACAAAGCCCAGTTCATTTTTAAATACATCATAGTCCACATCAAATTGATTTAATATCTGTGTAGCAATATTTTCCTTGTTCTTTAAAATGGACAGCATCAGGTGCTCACTTTCCACCAGGGCGCTTTTCAGTGCCTTGGCTTCCAGTACGGTAATGCGTATCACTTTCTCGGCCTGTTTGGTGAGGGGGAGTGAATTGATATTGGCAATATTTTTTCCTGTTTTATCTTTCACTGCCATTTCAATTTCTTTCCTGAGTTCGAAGAGGTCGATATTGAGTGATTTCAGGATTTTAACGGCCGTATTCTCTCCGTCCCGTATCAATCCCAAAACCAGGTGCTCTGTACCAATAAAGTCGTTTCCCAGCCGCAAAGCTTCTTCGCGGCTATAGGAGATTATTTCTTTAACCTGGGCTGAAAAATTATTATCCATTTTCTGGTGGGTTTAGCTTGTACAATAATAACGATTATTTCTAAAATTAAGTTTGCCGGAACGGTCAAATGTTAATATGTGAAAAAGTTAAAACTGCGAACTTTCATCCGTCAACTTTCAACCTTTACCTTTACAAAGAACACTAACTAAAACCGAATCTTATAAACAATGAATGTCAAAATAGATACCAAAGAGAAATTTACTGTAATTACGCCTGAAGAAGAAGCCTTGTCTGCTAATATGACAGAAGAACTAAAGGATCTGTTGCTTCCCTACATTCAAAAAGACATACCACATATTGTTCTTAATATGCATGTGGTGCAAAGTATTGACGGGCAAACCGCCGAAACCATTGCCCAGATTCAACAACAATTTTATGACCATAATTGTTCTTTCGTCATCTGCAATTTACAGGAACCTATAAAAAAAATGCTGGACGAAAAAGAGCTGTTGGAAGTGATGAATGTTACCCCTACCGAAAGCGAAGCATGGGATATTGTGCAGATGGAGGAAGTTGAAAGGGAGTTGTTGGGGGATGAAGAGTGAGGTAGTCCTTGGTCCATAGTTTTTAAATTGGCAATCTTGTGTTTGATCTTTGACTATTGATCATTCACCAATCTCCAATGCAGCACTTCTTAACGATGCATAGTCTATATAATAACAATCATAGTACTGCAACCATGAGCTATGAGCCATTAACCATGAACAATTAACTGTAAATCACCAACCAACTTTGCTGGCACTAACTATTCTCGGTAACAATTCTGCCATACCTGCATTTGACAGGAATCCCACTGCGCAAGTCTTACAAACGATGGAAGAAAGTTATCTTATTGATTGCGGGGAAGGCACGCAGATGCAGATGATGAAATACAAGATCAGGCGCAGCAGGATCAACCATATTTTTATTTCGCATTTACACGGTGATCATTATTTCGGATTGATCGGTTTGCTTACCAGCATGAGTTTACTGGGGCGCACACAGGATATTTACCTGCACGCGCCTGCTGCATTAGAAGAGATCATCAACCTGCAATTAAAAGTTGCCGATACACATCTTTCTTACCCGCTTCATTTTCGTGCATTAAAAATTGAGGGATTGATTGTTGATGATAAAAAATTGACCGTAGAATGTTTTAAAGTGCAGCACAGGATCGAGTGCTGGGGATTTTTATTCCGCCAGAAAAAGAACCCAAGAAAACTTGACCCCGCAAGGGCAAAGGCCTATGAGATACCTGCGGCATTTTATGAAAAACTACAAAGAGGAGAAGATTATGTAAATAAGAAAGGCACTATTATCCCCAATGAAGAAGTGACCACGGCTGCTCCACAGGCGAAAGCCTATGCATATTGCGCCGATACCATTTTTGATGAAAGCCTTATTGAAAAAGTTAAGTACGTTGACCTGCTTTACCACGAAACCACTTACCTGAAAGACCTTCCCGAGCGTGCAGCAGCACGCTTCCACAGCACCACGGTACAGGCTGCAGCGATTGCACAAAAAGCGGGCGTAAAAAAATTGCTGATCGGTCATTTTTCTTCGAAGTATGAAACGCTGGATGAATTTTTAAACGAAGCGGTAGAAGTTTTTGCATGTACTGAATTGGCACTGGAGGGGGTTTGTTATAAGATATGAGATAAGGTTTTATTTCACGCAAAGATTCGCAAAGGGTTAAAAGAACTTAGCGACTTTTAGTTTCCTTCGCTGTTTTGCGTGAACCTCTTTAATAATCCTTTCAACTGATATCCTGTAAGTAAGTTTTTATCTTTTGATGAATTGCCTCACTCAACGGCACCACCGGCAGGCGCACCACATTCTCGATAATCCCCAGTTCTTTTAAGAATGCTTTTACCCCGGCAGGATTATTTTCTGCGAACAAAAGATCGCATCCTTCCAGGCATTTATTATGCAATGGCCTTGCAGCTGTAAAATCATTTTTCAGGCTATGCCGTATCATTTCGGAAAAATATTTGGGAAAGCAGTTAGCCGCCACACTGATGACACCATCCATGCCGCAGGCGATCAAAGGCATTGCCAGGTGATCATCGCCACTCACCACTAAAAAGCCGGCAGGCCTGTCACGCAGGATATGCATACACTGCACCATATTGCCGCTGGCCTCTTTCATACCGCCGATATTTTCCACTTCATGTGCCAGCCGCAATGTGGTGGCTGCACTGATATTACTTCCCGTTCGGCCAGGTACATTATATAATATGATGGGCTTGGGACTGGCGCTGGCCAGATTTGCATAGTGTTGAAAAATGCCTTCCTGCGAAGGTTTGTTATAATAAGGGCTGGCGCTTAGCACCGCAGCGGCTTTTTCAAGGGGGTAGCTTTGCAGGCTTTCCATTACTTCTTTGGTATTATTTCCGCCAATACCAACTACTACGGGTACCCGCCCGTTCACTTTTTCGTAAGTAAAGTTGATGATATCATATTTTTCTTCCAGGTCAAGCGTGGGGGTTTCACCGGTAGTGCCTAAGGTTATCACATATTCCACACCGTTAGTGATAACAAAATCCAGCAGTTTCTCCAGCGCATCAAAGTCAACATCGGTATTGGTTTTAAATGGTGTTACCAGTGCAACGCCGGTGCCGGATAATTGTTTACGCAAGTCCATACTATCAGTAATTAATGATTAATAATTAGTGCGAAGTTATTGACAACCGGCTGATTTATAAGAATAAAAAATCCCGCCTGCGGCGGGATGGTCATCTTTAAGAGCATTGAATCGAAAGCGGATAATTTCACGAAAAGAAATCAGGGAAGCCGAATGGTGCAGGAAAGATCTCAGCATTCTTCCCCGCTCTATTCCCGCTGCGTGAACCCCTACGTACCCGCCGGATGCAGAACAGCCGACCGGTTAATATAATTCGTATTGGCACTATAAATAAATAAACAGGTGCCGTTCTTTATTTTATCAATGATGGGTTTGCTCAGTTTTTCTGGCAGGGCCGGGCACCCCCAGCTGCGGCCGATATAACCCTGCTCACCGATATAGTCCTCACTCACATAATTGGCTCCATGTATCACGATCGCTCTTTTACCGGCATTATCGTTAATCCCGTTTTCCAGTCCCTGCAACTGAAGTGAATAACCGTTCTTGCCATTATAAGTATCTAGGGTTTCATAAAAACCAAGACTGCTCTTATTACTTTCGGGTGTATTGGAAAACTGGCTGGCATATTCTTTTCCCGAATTTACCCCATGTGCCACATAAGTATTGAATACCACTTTATAACTATTAAGATCAATGACGAAGAGCCTTTTTTTAGAAGAAGGCTGGCTGAAATCGATGATGGAAATGATCTTATCGCTTGTAACCTTGCCTGCCTTGAGCAGGTAATCGAAACCCTTCATCGCATATTCAAAAGTCTGTTGTGATAAACCCAGCAGGTTAAGACGCAGGCTATCGTACATGGTGCTGATGGTATGTTCTGCTACCGGATTCACCATTAGTAAAGACGAATCGGTCGTAGCCGCCTCGATCCTTACCGGGCGTGGCAACAACCCTTCCCCAGGCTTGCTTTTTGCAAACACAAATGGAATGTGCAGGATAAAAATAACTATCGAAGAGAAGAATACATAGACCTTCTTTAAACCGGACTTCCCCATGCAAAAAATAATTTAGCAAATGAATAACGCGTAGATGTAATGCCGATAGTATTTCGTTTGTGTTAAAGTATCAATAAATGTCATTAGTTCACGCAGGGATGCGGAGTTTGGGGAACCAGGCAAGGCCTCATTGATCTCTACTCCTCTATTTTCTCTGCATGAACTTTTTTAAATCGCGGCGAAGGTATCTAAAAGCAGTTATCCTTTCATGACTATTTATGCAAACGTTTGCAGTAAAACAGGCATGGATATTGGGTTTGAGGGTGTTAGGCAATCATGTGAACTAATAATTAACAGGTGGTTAACTTAAAGCAGTTACAAAGCGTGTAGATGTGCAGATATGTAGATATGTAGATGTGCAAATGAGTACCCCAGGAGGATTAATTTCTGGTTAGTAATTAATGTTTCCTCCTCATTCAAAAACCTTCTCCTCCCTCGTCAACTGCCCCGCTTCATTCATTCCTTCAATGATCACTTTCATCTTTTTGCATTTATCGCTGTTGAAGACAGGAATGGTAATACGACGGTTCTGTGCATCGATCAACAGAAAGGGGTTCCAGTATAAAGTGGTACGGTAGTCAACAATGTCTGAATTATTGGGCTTATCATAATCGGGCATATAAAATTCTTTGATGGAAGAGTAACCATAAAGGGTTACCTGATTGAGTCCTTTTATATTGTCGTTCCGGTTGCCTCCTTTCTTGGTGTACACGGCAACTGCTCCGCCCGGGCCACCGCCAAATGATCCAAAGAAAGGCGGGTCAAAAACTTTTATCATGGCTACATCGCTCATTGGTATGTTTTGCACCATACCGATATCTGTAGTGATCTCATCAAGAAAGACATCCGTTTTATTTCCCCGCCGGGTGATGCTGGGCTCCCCGTTGGTGTTGATCTGCAGTCCCGCTACCCTGCCCCTCAAATAATCGAGAATGGTTCCACTGGCCTGTGCAAAAGGATCGTCTTCAGTGTTAAATACCCTGGCATTGCCTCCGGTAAAAAAACCGGAAGTATATTCCTTTTCCAGTTTATCCTGTAAAGACTTCTCTTTGGTTTTAACCACCACGGCCTGCAATGTTTTTATACGCTGTCTTTCTATTTCGGAACGGTATAAGGCGTTGATGCCGATACTCTTTTTTAAGATACTACTGTCGGGTATGGGATTAAAATATTGTCCTTGTAAAAGATCGGAGGCAATTGGCGGTGTTTTACCCAACCCACTGCTAAACGTGAAACTCGCTTTCGCCGTTAATGCTTTGTCTTTATCATTATTGAATTGATAAAATAATTGTGCTGTATCAAAAAAGTACAGTCCGCTGGTATAAATATTTCCCGATTCATTTACCGGGATACTGAAAATAGCACTGTTCTTTTTACCCGAATTCTTTAAGATAGCTGTGAGTTCCCTGTTACGGAGCTGGTCTTTCGATAATCCATATATTTTGCCGCTTACAGAAAGATAATCATCGGGCAGGTATTCCAGTTTGGGCCATTTATTGGCGAGGAGGTCTTCCCAGTTGAATCTTCGCCAGCCATTGGTCATCATCACCAGGTCGAGTTGCTGTTTCACAGAATCTTCGTCGCTTGAAAAATAATACGCGGCATTATAAATATATCCTTTGCAATCACTGCTGAGGAGTTGGGAAGAAAATATATTGTCCTTGTCCTTACCCTCCTCATCCAGGCCTGCATCTGTTACTGCGATGGAAAGGTTACTGAACAATTTACCTCCCACATCCACCTGCAGGACAGATTTTCCGTGTTTGGTGATATTTTTTTCAATGGCGTGCAGGTCGGTGGTAAAGGAGTAATTATTATTATTAACAAAAGTGATCCTTTCGGCAACGGGTAGTTGCTGATTATTGAACACGGTTATTTGTACAACACCGTCGGGCAGGCTATCGGTTATTATCGGTGCAGTAACCTGTACTTTTTTATTCATATTTATTTTTGCGCTGTACACGGTTTGCTGGTTCATTTGTGCCACCACGATAAATGACCTGAATGCATCATCTGCATTTTCGGGGCGGGTAAGTGTATAGTTTATTTTGTTATTATTATTATCAATGCGTAATGACAGTCCGGTTTTCTTTGCTACAGGCAGGGCTGTTTCATGCTGGGTACCACTATTATCTTTC
>JAYWAN010000161.1:0-10637 GCA_043782405.1 Chitinophagaceae bacterium | reverse complement strand
GCCGCAATTTACGGCAATGAAGGGGTTGTGCTTTCTTGCGCTTAAAGCATGGATGATCTGTGAGAACACTTCTTTACCCACACCACTCTCACCATTGATAAGTACACTAAGATCGGTAGCGGCTACCTGCACGGCCACATTCAACGCATGATTGAGGGCAGGGGAGTTGCCGATGATGCCAAAACGATTTTTTATTGCTTGTAAGTCCATTTTTTTTAGTCTGCCACCAGGCCGGTGATTTTTTAAATATTTACCGGGATTCCAATTAAGGTGCCGGCCGTACAACTGTCTATTTTAATCAAAACATATTCACCCTTCTTATAATTTCCCTTTGGAAACACCACCACTTTATTCTGATCATTTCTTCCGAATAATTCATCCTCACTTTTTTTGGATATGCCTTCTACCAATACTTTACAGGTTTTACCCACATCCCTTTGCATACTTTGCAAAGAGTGTATGCGGTGGAGGGCGATCATTTCCTGCAGGCGGCTTATCTTAACATCTTCTGGTATATCATCTGCAAACCTTCGTGCAGCAAGGGTTCCGGGCCGTTCGCTGTAAAAATACATATAAGCCAGGTCGTATTTACAGTACTCCATTAAACTAATTGACTGTTGGTGATCTTCTTCTGTTTCGGTGCAAAAGCCGGTGATCATATCGGTAGACAGGCCGCAATCGGGTATCAGTTCACGTATCCTGTCTACTTTAGCAATATACCACTCACGGCTATACGTTCTGTTCATCATTTGCAATACCCTGCTGCTGCCGCTTTGTACGGGCAGGTGAATGTAATTGCAGATATTCTCATATTTTAATATTGTATACAATACATCATCCGTAATATCTTTTGGGTGTGAAGTGGAAAAACGAACACGGAGTAAAGGGGAGATGAGTGCAATTTTTTCCATTAGCATAGCAAAGGTTACCCGTTCATCTTTCTGCTCATCTACCCAATAATAGCTGTCTACATTTTGTCCCAGTAATGTTACTTCTTTATAACCTTCTTCAAATAATGTTTTGCATTCGTTGAGGATAGATCCTGCATCCCTGCTTCTTTCCCTTCCTCTTGTGAATGGTACTACGCAGAATGAGCACATATTATTACAACCCCGCATGATACTAACGAAGGCGGTTACCCCATTACTGTTCAAGCGAACCGGTGCGATGTCGGCATAGGTTTCATCCCTGCTTAATAAAACATTCACGGCTTTTTGTCCTGTTTCCGCTTCTTCAATTAAACCCGGCAATGTTCTGTATGCATCGGGTCCTACCACGATGTCCACTAATTTTTCTTCTTCCAAGAATTTTTCCTTAAGTCTTTCCGCCATGCAACCAAGTACACCCACGAGCATCCCGGGGCGTTGCTTTTTTAATTGCCTGAATTCAGTCAGCCGTTTTCTTACAGTGGTTTCCGCTTTTTCGCGGATGGAGCAGGTGTTGATAAAAATGAGATCAGCTTCTTTATAATTTGGGGTGGCGCCAAAGCCATTGTCGAGCAGGATGGAAGCAACTACTTCACTATCGGCAAAATTCATCGCACAGCCATAGCTTTCGATATAAAAATGTTTTTTAAACGGATCTATAGCAGGTGCCGCAAGCGCATAAGCTTCTCCCTGCCTTGCTTCATCATGTCCCTTATGTGTCAGTGTTTCCAACCTGTATTTTACCTTTATTGGGATTGCAAAGATAGATAAAGTGAATGAATTGTGACAGGATGGCAGTTGATTTTTTAATTAACGGTATCAGGTTAAGGCTTCATTCGGGAAATAAACTCCACAATTATTTTTACTACTTTTATATCATCCTTCTATGCCCGTATAAAAAGAACCCTCATGCAAAGAATATTCCTGCTTATTATTATTATTATTTTCATTTTTCAGGTACCTCAAGGAACCTGTGTTGATCAAGAAAAAGTAATTGCTCACTATTAAGCGTGATGTTTAAACTTCATGTTGAGACGCTGGCTGCTTTTAATAAATCCGGTTTTCTGTGATAAAAAGCATAAATTCACCGACTTAACTTCATTCATTCCTTCTTCCTTGTCTTGGTTCGTGTTTGTACGTACCATATCATGGGGAATAAGATTCCTGATAATTATGAGTACAAATCTTTATATCGTTCGCCACGGGAAGATCAATATCGATGAGAAAAGCCGTGGAGAATACCTGCACCTCAATGAAGAAGGTAAGGCTTTTGGCACTTACTTAGACAAACATTTTAAAGACATTTATTTTGATCATATCTTTTACCAGACAACAGATATCAAGACCAGCGACCCCTACAACCGTTGCCGCAATACCATCATGGGAATGAAGGGTGTTAAGAGTGAGTTTGATAAAACGCAGGTCAGCAAGGTCTTCGAGGGATTGAATGAAGAAGGGTTGGCAGTACAGAATGTAATGATCTGTTTTCGTGCCGAAGGGTTCAATGTGATCAGTAATATCGTTCACCCCGCTTCAGAGGAAGAATTCAGTAAAGATTATCATCGTGTATTCCAATATCAATTCAAGGGGAATAATTACAAGTTTATTGGTAAATTCAGTGCTGAAGAATCACGTTGATCTTTCGTAACATTGGGTTTAAATAAATTTCCGTTTATGCGATACAGTAAGAGCATTACATTACTATTTGTAATTGCATTTTCCACTACATCATTTTCACAATCCATTTATCAATCTGCTACGGTCAGGTCTGCATTTAAAAAAGGAACCCGTACTGTTATGGGTAAGCCGGGGAATAATTATTGGCAAAACAATGGTGATTACGATATAAAAGTAAACTTCGATCCTGCCACGAATCTTTTAAGCGGTGAAGAAACCATTGTGTATTCCAATAACAGTCCCGATACACTGAAACGCCTCATCATCCGCCTGTATCCCGATTTTTATAAGAAAGGAGTGAGCCGCGTAAGCAATATCAATGAAAAGGACCTGGGCGACGGCGTAACCGTTGAACAACTCAGTATTGGCAATGAAAGCATTACCAGTTTTTCTAATAATAAAAAGGCATTTCACAGTAATACAAATTTAATTGTGATACCAAAAGACATGGTGCTCCCACATACAAAGATAAATTTGAGCGTGAAGTGGCATTATACGGTCAATACCGGTTCGCAAGTGCGTACAGGCATGGTAGATAGTGGTTCTTATTTCATCGCTTATTTCTTCCCCCGTCTTGCGGTGTATGATGATATGGATGGCTGGGACGACTGGAGCTATAACGGCAGCCAGGAATTTTACAATGATTTCGGCAATTTCAAAGTTGAAATAAAACTGCCTGAGCATTACCTGGTATGGGCCACCGGCGAAAGGCAAAATGCAGCGGATAATTTGAGTACAACCGTACTGCAAAGGCTGGAGCAGGCAGGTAGCTCTGACAAGGTCATTCACGTGATCGACTCAACAGATTATGGGAGTGATGCGGTATTTGCAAAGAATGCTTCGGGCAAATGGAAGTTCAGCGCACAGGGGGTCAGTGATTTTGCATTTGCATTGAGCAATCATTATTTATGGGATGCCAGTACGGTACTCGTGGATTCAGTTACCAAACGAAGGATACTGGCAAGCGCAGCTTTTAATAAAATCCATGCAGATTATTTTGACGTGGCCAACCAGGCACACCAGTCTGTTTTTTATATGAGCCATCTTTATCCAAAAGTCCCTTTCCCTTTTCCACAGATCACTGTATTTGACGGTACCGACCAGATGGAATACCCGATGATGGTGAATGATAATCCTACCGATACACACAAGGATGCGGTGCAACTGACCTCTCACGAGATCTTTCACAGCTATTTCCCTTTTTACATGGGCATCAATGAAACGCAGTATGCCTGGATGGATGAAGGCTGGGCAACCATTGGCGAATCGGTCATCTCGCCGATAATGGGCGAACCGGAAGACGAAGGCATTTACAGCAAGGGAAGGTACGAGCGTATATCCGGTACCGATAAAGACATCCCCTTGATCACCAATACTAAATTATACGACGCTGCTGCCTATTTGAGTAATTCGTATGGCAAGGGCGGACTTTGCTATTGGATATTGCAGGATATGCTGGGTGATAAATTGTATTTTAAAGCCCTGCACCAGTACATGAGCGACTGGCATGGTAAACATCCAATACCTTATGATTTCTTTTACAGTTTTAATACCGCAACGGGAAAGGACCTGGACTGGTTTTGGCAAAAATGGTTCTTTGAATGGGTGTACCCCGACCTGGGGATTAAAGCGGTTGAACAAAAGAACGGTAACGCAAAAATTATCATTACTAACAATGGCGGATTGCCCGTACCCATTTTTCTAACCATTAAAACCGATAGCGGGCAAACCACCACAATGCACTATGGTGCAGATGTATGGAAGAACGGCGGTACAGATTATATCATTGTGGTGAAAAACCATCAGATAAGATCCGTTAAACTTGGCAACGACCTTACACCTGATAAGTACAGGGCAGATAATATTTGGGAGATGAAATAAGAAAATGGAATAAGGGCTTTGCCAAAGCTTAATAATTTGGCAAAGCCCTATCTTATTACCAGATATGCGTTCTCTTCTCTTTTGGCTTAAACATTTTATCTCCTTCTTTTACATTGAAGGCATCATAAAATGCATCGATATTACTTACGGGCCCGTTTCCGCGATACATTCCCGGAGAATGGGGGTCAGTTAAAATAAGCCCTGCTGCTGCTTCGGGTAAAATATTGCTCCGCCATACCTGCGCCCAGTTAAGGAAAAAACGCTGATCGGGTGTAAAACCATCGATTTTTTTATTGCCTTTTCCCTGTGCTGTTTTTTTGAAAGCTTCGTAAGCGATGCTTAATCCTCCAAGATCGGCAAGGTTTTCACCGAGTGTTAACTTGCCATTTACATGAAGTGTATCAAGTATAACAAAACCATTGTATTGGTCCACCACTTCATCAGCACGTTTTTTAAATTCATCGGCATCAGCTTTTGTCCACCAGTCGTGCAGGTTACCATCAGCATCAAATTGTCTTCCCTGGTCATCAAAGCCATGTGTCATTTCGTGACCGATCACAGCGGCTATGCCTCCGTAGTTGATGGCATCATCGGCTTCAAAATCAAAGAAAGGAAAACGTAAGATACCTGCGGGAAAAACGATCTCATTCTTCTGCGGGCTATAATATGCATTAACCGTAGGAGGTGTCATACCCCATTCTGTTTTATCAATGGGTTTACCTAAACGGTTGATATTATCATTGTACTGCCATTGGCTGCAGCGCTTAATATTGCCTAAAAAATCATCTGCTTTAATCTCAAGCCCGTCATAATTCTTCCATTTGTCAGGATAACCGATCTTTTTGGTGTAAGCAAATAATTTTGTCAATGCTTTTGCTTTTGTCTCTTCACTCATCCAGTCTAATTTGGAGATACGGTCCCTGAATGTTTCCTGCATATTGTTCACCAGCGCCAGCATTCTTTCTTTTGCAGCAGGCTTAAAATATTTATCAACATATAATTGTCCAAGTAATTCACCCAACTGCCCGTCAATTAAACTACTCATGCGCTGCCAGCGGGGTGTTTGTTCTTTTTGTCCGCTCAGTGCTTTGTTAAAGGCAAAATTTGCATTTACAAAATCGCTGCTGAGATATGCGGCTGCTTCTCTCATTACACCCCATTGCAGGTAAACTTTCCAGTCGTTCACCGGCACAGCACCCAGCAATGAATCTGCAAATACGATGAATTTTGGATTACTAACGATCACACTATCCTGTTTGGTTTTATAACCCAGTTGTGTTAAGATATGCGACCATTGCAGGGTTGGTGTTTTGGTAGAGAACCCGTCAATTGCAAATTTATTATACAGTTTAACCGGGTCACGCATTTCAACACGGCTCAACTGTGCACCTGCAATTTTTGTTTCCAATTGCAGGATCGTTGCGGCATTGGCTTTAGCTGTTGCTTCATCTGTACCGCAAAGGGTAAATAATTTAGTGATATAGGTTATATATCCTGTACGGATAGCCACGCTGCGTGCATCATTTTTCAGGTAATAATCCCTGTCGGGCAAAGAAGTGCCGCCCTGGCCAATATTGATAATGTATTTTGTAACGTTACGTGCATCCTGTCCAACACTGATACGGTATAGCGGAGAAGTAATGGCATTGGCACGTAAATAATTGATCTGGTCAAGTACCTGCTCTTTTGTGCTGAGTTTTGTAATGCCATCAAGGTAAGGTTTGATGGGCTGGTAACCCAATTTTTCGATACTTAAACTGTCCATTGAACTGGTATAAAAATCACCCACACGTTTCATCAATGAATTATTGTCTGGATTTTTGGAAGCATCTTCCAGAAGTGTCCTTAAGGCTTGCGAACTTTCTTCTGCAAGAATATTAAAACTTCCCCAACGGGTTTTTGATGGTGGAATAGGTGTATTCTTCAGCCAGGTGCCATTGGCGTATAAATAAAAATTATCACCGGGTTTTACGGAAAGGTCCATGTTTGCAGGATCAATGAATTTACGGGGACCCTTTCCGTCAGTGGCATTGGAAACGGGAGTATCTAAAGTTTTACTGATCGCTTCCGTTGCATCAGATACCGGGTGTTTGTTATCCGCCGGACTGAGCTGTTTTTGTTTCGGTAGCCTTGCGGTGGGAGCCACCGTTGATTCACTAGTCGTCTGCGCCACACTGGTCAAAGAACCAAGGGCCAGGAAAACGGGCATTATTAATAATGCATAATTTTTTTTCATACCTGTTATTTTTTGGGTATAAAAATATATAAGTTGCCCCAATAAGCGACATAAATAATATTTCAGCGGTAAAAATGAGGTTTAAATACAATGATAGGCACCGTTTAGATAAAAATGCCGATCAAAGCAAATGCATCCCCTAATTTTGTGCATATAAAAAAAATGTTTGCGTAATCCTGCGATCATATTCTTATGTTTTTCTTTTACGGTATCCTATGCCCAGCAGAAGGCATCCCCCGGTATTATCATCGGGAATGTGCTGGATACCGACAACAATAAAGCCATCCCCGGTGCCACCGTTACATTGATCAATATTGCTGATACCGGCTTAAAGCAGTATGTGCTTACCGTAAAAGACGGGGCTTTTCTTTTTGACATGCTTCCCTTTGGTTATTACCGTTTGCAGGTAAGCAACTCAGGCTATGCGGGGCTTGCCATTGACAGTATACACCTGCGGGCCGGGCGTTTTGATTTTGACCTCAATGATATTAAACTGGGGAAGAAGGCCACCCTGATGAATGAAGTGATTGTATATGCCGAAAAACCGCTTATTGAAAGCAGGGATGGAAAAATAATTTTCAATACTGGTGAATCTGCATTGAGCTCGGGGGCTACCGCTACTGAATTATTGAAACAGGCCCCATTGGTAAATGTGGATAGTGATGGCAAGGTACTGCTTCGTGGCAAAGATGTAAAAATACTGATTGATGATAAACCTGTGGAATTAAATGCAAAGCAGTTGCAGGACCTCCTGGAAAGTATGCCCGGTAGCATGATCGAGAAGATAGAAGTGATGACAACACCGCCACCGCAGTATGCAACCGAGCGGGGAGGAGTGATCAATATCATCACAAAAAAAGGGAAGGTTGGATTTACCGCCAGGATAAATCTTAACTATGGTACAAGAGGAGAAGCCGGCATCAACGGCAGTACCAGTTACCGGAAAAATAAATTTGCCATTAATTTCTCTGCAGGATTTGGATACAATGAATACCACGGCAACAGTTACAGTATCCGGCAGAATATTTATGCCGATTCGGTGAATTATTTTAATACGGTTGGAATCAACAGTTCAAATAACCATCGGCCCAATGCAAGGCTCAGTGTTGATTATGACATGAATAAAAGAAATAGTGTGAATTTCACTGCACAGTATAATGGTAATAATGCCGGGAGCAATAGCGGTAATGAATACAGTAATATTGACCGGGATAACCTGTTGTACAAACTAAGTGACCGTAATATTGACAACAGTACAGCCAGTTGGAATCCCAATATGAATTTTACCTACACTCGCAAAGGGAAAGACCCAAAGGAAGTTTTTAAACTGATCTCCGGCTTTAATTTTAATGCCAACGATTATGAAAAGAATTATTACCAGCAATACCTTAATCCCGACCATAGTTTCACCGGCACTGATTCCATGCAGCAACAAAACACGGCGGTAAAAAGCCATAGCATGAGCTTGCGTTTGAATTACGATAAACCATTAAGGGATAAAAAGACCTCGCTTAATTTTGGCGCCAATTTCAGCCGGCTCAACAGCCATAATTCATTGAACACAGCATTTCTTAAACGGCCCGAAGACATTTTTATAAAAAATGACCTGCTGAGTAATGACCTGCATTTTTATCAGACCATTTATGCCCTGCGGTCCGCCCTGCGTTATGATTTTGTGCCGGGCCTGTTCTATATAAATGCCGGTATACAGGCAGAACATACCCAAACAAATTTCGACATTATGAACAGTACCGGTGATTACCTTAATAATTACTGGACGGCACTGCCCTTTGCCACACTGATGAAAAAATGGGCAAATGATATGAGTATCACATTCAGCTATAAACGCACTATACAACGGCCCGGGCTAAACGAACTTAATCCCAGTGTTGATTATGCTGATCCCTATAACACAAGATACGGTAACCCCTACCTGCAGCCTTACCATGCCGATAATTTTGACCTTATCGTGGGAAAATATACTAAAGCTTTTTATGTAAATGGTGCTGTTGGATACAATGCGGTGCAAAATATTTACAGCGCTTTAAAAACATTGCAACCCGATGGCAAGACCACCACTACCTGGCAAAATATCAGCAGGCGGCAGGAATATGAGGCGAGTGCCTGGGGTGGACTGACATTGAATAAAATGTCGAAGGTTAACCTGAGCCTGGGCTATACCTATACGGTGTACGGCCTGCACGACAGGGAAGTACGGTACTTCCGCAATGGTGGTTCTTTCTATTGCACTTTCAACAGCAGTTACCAGTTCAGCGACGTATTCAATGCCAATGCCAATCTTACTGTTAACCGTTTTGCCAATCCGCAGGGCACATTGAATAATACGCTTAGCATGAATATCGGTGCACAAAGGAAATTCTTTGCAAAAAAATTCATTGTTGCATTCAATATCATTGACCCCTTTCACCAGCAGGAGAACAGAACCTTCACTTACGACAGTAATTTTAAACTGGAGAGTTTTAGTACAACCCGAACAAGAAATTTCAGGATCACTTTAAGTTATGTGTTCAATAAGAACCTTAAAAAAAATAATAAGCTGGAATTATTGAAGAAACTGAATAAGAAATAAACATCAGTGTCATGCTTTCAGCAGGAGCCTTTTTGCCAGCCAGCTTTCTTTTACGGGGATGATCCAGTTCTCGAGTAATTCTTTTTTGGTAAGTACGGTATTGTTGAAATAAAGCGTATCGCCATTAATGAAATCATTCGCTACGGCATAATCCAACTGGTTCATGGGGATCACCTGTACCTTTTCTTTTACAATAAAAGCAAGATGCTGCCTTTCAAATAAATGTACGTTGAATTTTTCTTCAATTGATTTAATGAAATGGACAGAGCCGTCGGTACTGCAGCCACTAACACCAGTTGCAGTTTCATCTGCTATCAATACAATGAATTGCCCAAAAAATAAATTGGTATAACCCTTTACCGTATCACCATGGCTTTTCCAGTTGACGGTAAAATCCTTGAGCATGGTTTCCATCTCTAAAGCCTCACTGATAAAAAATAAACGGCTGCCCTGGTAGATCCAGACACGGGCAGTATCCGCAAAATCAGGAGGGAGGTGTTTCTGGAAATCTAAATTCATGTTGCAAAGGTAAGAAAAGCCTGAGCTAAAACATCCGGTATCAGGCACCCATTGAAGCAGCCACCAACTCCGCTATATCCATCACCTGCACTTCTTCTTCTTTATTATTGTTCTTTACGCCATCGGTCATCATGGTATTGCAAAAAGGGCAGGCAGCTGCAATAATATTTGCGCCCGTGCCCAATGCTTCGTTGGTACGTTCAAAATTTATCCGGGTATCGCCCTTTTCCTCTTCTTTGAACATCTGTGCTCCGCCGGCACCACAGCAAAGTCCGTTCGACCTGCAGCGTTTCATTTCTACTAATTCCGTATCCAGGGCTTCCAGGACTTTACGGGGGGCTTCATATATATTATTGGCTCTGCCGAGGTAACAACTATCATGGTAGGTGATCTTCTTTCCTTTAAAGCTTCCTCCTTCTTTCAATTTTATTTTGCCCTCATCAATGAGTTGTTGTATAAAACTGGCGTGGTGTATCACTTCATAATTGCCACCTAATTCGGGGTATTCATTTTTGAGGGTGTTGAAGCAATGGGGGCAGGCAGTTACAATTTTCTTAATACCATAACCATTCAGTACCTGGATATTCTGATAAGCCATCATTTGAAACATGAATTCATTCCCAGCTCGTCGGGCAGGGTCGCCAGTGCACATTTCTTCCTTACCAAGAATTGCATATTTAGTAGCTGTTTTATCCAATATGGTGGCAAATGCTTTAGTTATTTTCTGCGCACGCTGATCAAAACTACCGGCGCAACCTACCCAAAATAATATCTCGGGGCTATCACCTTTCGCCATCATTTCAGCCAT
>JAYWAN010000160.1:0-10693 GCA_043782405.1 Chitinophagaceae bacterium | reverse complement strand
TTTTCATCCAGCTGTGTTATGGCAGCTATTTCATCACCTTCGTCTACCCTTATCAGTTTTACCCCCTGTGTTGCCCTGCCCTGTTCGCTGATCTGGTTAACCGCCATGCGGATGGTTACTCCCGATACGCAGGTGATCATCAGGTCTTCTTTTTCTGTTACGGCCAGTAAACCAACCAGTGAGCCGGTCTTATCCGTTACATTGATGGTCTTAACCCCTTTACCACCCCTGTTGGTGATGCGGTAATTGGGTTCATTGGTTTCCGGATCATCCAGGAAGGTACGTTTGCCGTATCCTTTTTCACTTACCACCAATATGGTCTTGCTTTTATCTTCGCGGTTCACACAAACCATTCCTACTACGGCATCTTTTTCATCATCAACTTCTATTCCTGCCACACCGATGCCGCCACGGCCTGTTGAGCGTACTTTTTCTTCGGGGAAACGGATGGCACGGCCGCTTTTAACCGCCATCATTATTTCGCAATTACCATCAGTTAATTTTGCTTCCAGTAACTGGTCGCCTTCAAGGATATTGATGGCATTGATCCCATTCTGTCTTGGCCTGCTGAAATCTTCCAGGTCGGTCTTTTTGATGATACCCTTCTTGGTACACAATACGATATAATGATTCTTCACATATTCCTCATCATCAAAATTGGGGATATCAATAATTGCCCGCACTTTATCATCCGGCGGTATCTGTATCATGTTCTGCAAAGCACGGCCCTTGCTGGTTTTATCGCCTTCCGGTATCTCGTAAACTTTCAACCAGAAGCACCTTCCTTTTTCTGTGAAGAATAATAAAGTATGATGGGTAGACGCTACAAAAAGGTGTTCGATATAATCTTCTTGCCTTGTGCTGCTGCCCTTGGCCCCGCGTCCGCCCCTTCGTTGCTTACGGTAATCCGCAGCCGAAGTTCGCTTAATATAGCCCAGGTGAGAGATCGTTACCACCACATCTTCTTCTTCTATCAGGTCGAGCATATTCATCTCATCGCCGATATAAACGATCTCTGTCTTGCGTTCGTCACCGAATTTAGCTTTCACTTCCTGCAATTCATCCTTGATGATCTGGTAGCGCAGCCCTTCATTGGCCAGTATCTCTTTTAAGCGCCCGATGAGTTTCATCACTTCAGCATGCTCTTCCCTTATCTTTTCTATCTCCATACCGGTAAGGCGCTGCAAACGCAGTTCCAACACAGCTTTTGCCTGTATCTCGCTCATACCGAAGTTGCTGATCAACCCTTCCTGTGCAATAACAGGCGTGGAAGAATTACGGATCAGTTGTATCACCGCATCAAGGTTATCCAAAGCGATGATATAACCTTCAAGGATATGCGCTCTTTCTTCTGCTTTGCGTAATTCATATTTTGTACGGCGTACCACCACTTCGTGCCTGAATTCAATGAATTCAACGACCAGGTCTTTCAGGTTAAGTATCCTTGGCCTCCCCCTTACCAGCGCCACATTGTTTACACCATAAGACGTCTGTAGTTCTGTTTGCTTATACAATTGGTTGATCACTACCTGTGCCACTGCATCTTTCTTAAGGTCGATCACCAGACGTGTGCCTTCCTTATTATTACTTTCATTGTTAACGTCGGAAATACCTTCGATCTGTTTGTCGTTGATGAGTTCACCGATCTTTGCCGTTAACTCATCCCGGTTTACCTGGTATGGTGTTTCGTAGATGATGACCTTCTCGCGGCCATTCTTCATCGTTTCAATATTCACTTTGCCTCTTAACACTACCCTGCCGCGGCCGGTATGTAATGCGGCTTTAACGCCTTCAAATCCATAGATAACGCCACCCGTAGGGAAATCCGGGCCCTTCACATGCTTCACCAGTTCATCAATCGTTATCTCACGGTCGTCAATATACGCCATACAGGCATCTATCACTTCACCGAGGTTATGCGGCATCATATTGGTGGCCATTCCCACGGCGATACCGCTGCTGCCGTTTACCAGTAACTGCGGAATGCGTGTAGGCAGCACCGTTGGTTCCTTCAATGAGTCATCGAAGTTGAGCCCGAAGTCTACCGTCTCTTTCTCAATATCATCCATCATGGCTTCGGCAAATTTTTCCATGCGCACTTCGGTATAACGCATAGCGGCCGGCGGATCTCCATCCTGGCTGCCGAAATTTCCCTGCCCGTCGATCATCTTATACCGCATGGCCCAGTCCTGCGCCATACGCACCATGGTATCATAAATGGCCTTATCGCCGTGCGGATGGTATTTACCCATCACTTCACCCACAATACGTGCTGATTTTTTATAAGGCCTGTTGCTGTAATTGGCCAGTTCGCTCATGCCGTATAAAACGCGGCGGTGAACAGGTTTTAGCCCATCCCTTACATCGGGTAAGGCCCGCCCAACGATCACACTCATGGAGTAATCGATGTAAGAGGTCTTCATTTGCTCCTCAATATTTACCGGTATGATCCTGCCCCGGTTATTGCGGTCGCCTGCATTAAATTCTTCTGTGTTTTCCATATTTTTTTGCCCGAAATTACCGGCAGGCGAAGGTAACGAATTAAGGCCGTTTTTCCTCATTAAAAACCGCGTTTTTCAGGGATAGTTTTACACATTAAAAAGGGGGTTGTGGGAAAGATCCTGCAGAGGGAAATTTAACCATTGCGACAAGTAGATTGACCAGGTTCTTAGTGTTTATTACCGCAGTTGGCGCCTTAGTGGTTATTATGTTTTAATTTGCAAAAAAAATCATGTGAGAACGATCCTAGTTTTTGGTGCCGGAAAATCTGCTACCGTGCTCATCGATTACCTGATTGCCGAAGCAGGAAAGAATGAATGGAACCTGCTGATCGCTGATGTCAATAAGGAAGCAATACTTGTCAAAACAAACCACTCTCCTTTTGCCGAAGCCATACAGCTCGATATCACTGATGATGTGCACCGCCCTTCACTGGTTGCAATTGCCGACATCGTTATTTCCATGATGCCCCCTGCCCTGCATTTTTTAATTGCAAAAGACTGCGTGTTATATGGTAAGCACCTGTTGACTGCTTCCTATCTCGATGAACCCATCAAAGGGTTACAAAAGGATATCTACAATAAAAAACTATTGTTCTTATGCGAAATGGGCCTGGACCCCGGTATTGATCATATGAGCGCCATGAAGATCATTGACGATATAAAAGCAGCAGGCGGCACCGTTAGTTCCTTTAAAAGCCATTGTGGCGGACTGGTAGCCCCGGAGAGTGATGATAACCCCTGGCATTATAAGATCAGTTGGAACCCCCGCAATATTGTAATGGCCGGGAAAGCCGGTGCCTTGTACAAACTGAACGGCCATACCGTAAAAGAAAAATATGAAGAATTATTTGATATGGAAAGAAGGGTTGCAATAGGTGGCGAAACAGGTTTTCTTTCCTTCTATCCTAACCGCGATTCATTAGGGTATGTTGAATTGTATGGTTTGCAAAACGCTGCAACATTCATGCGCACCACTTTACGTTACCCCGATTTCATGTACGGGTGGAACAATATCATTGAACTGGAATTGACCGGTGAACATCCCCAATATGATACTGGTGGGATGAGCCTTGCTGCTTTTTTTAAAAAACATTTTGCAAAAATGAATTTTGAGGAATGGCTCAATAAAAAACCGGAAGGCAACCTGGCACTTAAACAGCTTTCCTTTTTGGGGATGGATGATGATGCAACCCTTATCAACAAAGGGTTATGCAGTGCAGCCGACGTATTGCAATTTGCATTGGAAAAAAAACTCGCACTTCAGCCACATGATAAAGACATGATCGTGATGCTGCATGAATTTGAATATACCGTGCAGGGGCAGACGAAAAAGATCAACAGCAGCCTGTTGGTAAAAGGAGAAGACAGTCTGCGTACGGCCATGGCAAAAACAGTAGGGCTGCCGCTGGGTATTGCTGCAAAATTGATTTTAAACGGCACCATTCAATTGCGGGGCTTGCATATACCCACTGCGAAAGAAATTTATGAACCTGTGCTCAACGAGCTGGAAAAACTGGGGGTCGCTTTTACTGAATCGGACGGTTTGGCAAAATGATTTTCTTCAACTCCTCCACTCCCGCCGTCGCCGGCATTTCAATCAAATGAAGGTTGGGATAATTTTCAGTTGCAGGTATCTTTTTATCAATGATGAATTTTGGTAAAAAAGGCGGGGCATAATGTAAAAGCGATGCTGCAGGATAAACCTGCAGTGATGTACCGATCACAACAAAATAATCGCATTTGTGCAGGAGTGCAGCAGCTTTCTCCATCACAGGTACGGCTTCTCCAAACCAAACAATATACGGGCGAAGTTGTGCGCCGTCAGCAGCTTTATTGCCTAAACTGATATCGCCACGGATATCATAGATAAGGCTCTCATCTGCTTCGCTGCGCATTTTAAAGATATCACCATGCAGGTGAAGAACATTTGTTGAACCACCACGTTCATGCAGGTCATCAATATTTTGTGTAATGATCGTTACATCAAAATAATTTTCCAATTGGGCCAAACCAATATGTGCTGCATTTGGTTTTGCTGCTGCAACATCTTTTCGCCGTTGGTTATAAAAATCCAAAACCAGCTTAGGGTCTTTTCTAAAAGCCTGCGGTGTAGCCACGTCTTCTACATTATGGCCCATCCACAAACCATCACTGTCGCGGAAAGTTTTTAAACCGCTTTCGGCGCTGATGCCGGCACCGGAAAGGACAACGATATGTTTTTTATCCACGAATTAAACTAATTGCCTGTTGTCAATCATTTCTTCACTTCTCCCCTGCCATCTCCATAATAATTTCCCATTCTTCCGGCTTTACGGTTTGTACACTCAATCTTCCCAAACGCACCAGGTCCATATTTACCAGTCGCTTGTCTTTCTTAATGATATCGAGCGGAACGGATCGTTTTAATTTTTTAACGGGTTTAATATCCACGGCAACCCATGCCTGGTCATCGGTAGTGGGATCCTGGTAATATTCTTTTATCACTTTTGCAACGCCCACTATCTCCACTCCTTCATTGCTGTGATAATATAATACAGCATCTCCCTTCTTCATTGCTTTTAAATTAATGCGTGCAGCATAATTGCGCACACCGCTCCAGCAGGTCTGTTTGTCTTTTACGAGTTGATCCCAGCTATAGGCTGAGGGTTCTGATTTTACTAACCAAGAAGGCATATCAATTAAGCGTTAAAATTAAGCGTTAAGAATTCATTCAAATGTAGAGATATTAATTGGTGACGAAGTTGATTGGGTGAAAAAATATTTTGTTAAGGAAATCCAAACATGCCCTTCTCTCGTAATTGAATATGTTGCCTAAACGGCGACGTTTAAAACTAACATTAATTAATTTAAAACAATTACAATGAAACGTAAAAAATTACTGCTATCATTACTGGTAGCATCAGCATTAATTACCGGAGGTATCATTTATGCTGCCGATCATATCGACGCCCCAACAACAACAGCCGACCCGGCCGGGGATATTACCGATCTGTATGTATTTAGTGCACAGGATCCGAATAACCTGGTGTTTGTAGCCAATACACACGGCTTATTGACACCGGGTGGCGCAGGTACTACCAGCACTGCTAAGTTTGACGGAAACACTGTTATCGAATTCAACATTGATAACAATGGCGATAAGGTAGAAGACCTGGTTATTCAATGTAAATACGACCTCGCATCAAACAGCATGGTAGTTTACGGTCCTGTTGCCCCTTCGGAAACGGGTAAACGCAGCAAACTGGAAGGTACTGCCACTGCTACGGTTGGCGTTACCCCTTATGGTAGTACTGCCATTACAAGCACAAGCGCAGCAGGCATTAAACTTTTTGCAGGCCCAAGGGATGATCCATTCTTTTTTGACCTGAACCAATTCAAAAAAATCGTTGCAGGTACAGCTACGGCATTTACCAGCCCAACAGGTACAGATGCTTTTGCAGGCACCAATGTTTTAAGTGTGGTGGTAGAAGTTCCAAAAACCATGTTAGGTGGTTCAGGAACACTTAATGTATGGCTAGAAACAAAAAAGAAAATATAATTATTAAAACAACTAAAAATTACGACAATGAAACTTACAACAATAAAAACACTTGCCATCGCCCTAGGTGCAGGTTTAATAATAACCTCATGTAAAAAAAGCAGCGATGCTACTCCCGCTGCAACAGTTTACTACCAGCAGGAAGACCAAATGGGCAGGCCTGCAATAAATACTGTATTCAATGGCGCAGCAGACAAGGATGCGTTTAATGTAACAGTACCTTCAGCAATGGGCGCAATATTCCAGCCCAAGTTTATAACTAACCTAGTTGCACTGGATGGTGCCTTATTTGCAGCAAATCCTGCTTATTACCGTTACACAACAAATGCTTTGGGATGGTCTCCTACCGTACTTACCACAACTTTAGCAACTGATGTATTGAATGTTTCTACAACAGGCGCAACAAATTTGGGTACACTTTCCGGACGGGGTTTGGCGGATGACGCCATTGATATCGAATTGAAATTTTTAATTTTCGGTGGCCCGGATGGTTTGAAAAACCCTCAGTTGACAAGCGATCATGTTGATGCAAATGATAAAGTGTTCCTTACCTCATTTCCTTACCTGGCATCGCCCTGGTAATACCTGCAAAATAAGCGGCGAAGTAGAAATTCTTCGCCGTTTATTTTTTTAAAAAGAAACTGACTTCAGCTAAATGAAAAAACTGCTCTTCATAACGGTTATTTTTCTTGGTCTGCAACAGGCTTTACCAGCGCAAAATACCATCAAAGGGAAAGTGCTGGATGCACTTAGCCGCCAACCACTGGAGAATGTAACGATTACCATTACCGATAAACCCTCATTAAATATACTTAGCGACCAGTATGGTAATTTCAATTTAAGGGTTGATGGCGCTACAAGCAGTTTACTGGTTTCTTATATCGGCTATAAAAGCCTCATGGTTGCTGTAACTGAAGGCAATGATGTGATGATAGCATTGCAACCGGATGTGGTTAGTTTAAAAGATGTTGTCATTTTAACCAGCGGCCATTCTTCAAAATTCAGCACACTGGGTAAAATTGACCTTGATCTTAAACCGGTAAGAAATACGCAGGAATTGTTGCGGCTTGTACCCGGACTTTTTATTGCACAACATGCAGGTGGTGGAAAGGCCGAACAGATATTTTTACGCGGCTTTGATTGCGATCATGGTACTGATGTGCAGGTAAGTGTTGACGGCCTGCCGGTAAATATGGTAAGCCATGCTCACGGGCAGGGTTATGCGGATTCTCATTTTATTATCCCTGAAACAATTAATAATATTGATTTTGGCGCGGGCCCCTATTACACGCAACATGGCAACCTGAACACAGCAGGCTATGTGGCTTTCTCTACCTACAATAATATTCCGCAAAGCAGGATACAGCTTGAAGCCGGTCGGTATAACAGTTTCCGTACACTTGCACTTATCGACCTGTTGAAAAAAAACAAGGATAAGCAAAGCGCTTATATTGCAGCTGATTTTTATTATACGAATGGGCCCACCATCAATAAACAAAATTTCAACCGCTTTAATGTTTTTGGAAAATATAATTTAGCTATTGATCCTCATACGCAATTAACGGCTTCGGCTTCGGCTTTTAAAAGCAAATGGGATGCTTCCGGGCAAGTGCCCACCAGAGCTGTTGAAAGCGGGATGATCGGCCGCTTTGGCTCTATTGATCCCAGTGAAGGTGGCAATACAGAAAGATACAATGCAAATATTATCCTCAACCACCGTTTTGCAAATGGGAGCACCTGGGAAAATCAGGCTTTCTACAGCCGGTATACGTTCAACCTTTATTCAAACTTTACATTTTATTTGAATGACCCGGTTAATGGTGATGAGATCAACCAGGCCGAGAACAGGAATATTTTTGGCTATGCCTCCAAACTGGATCAACATTATTATTTTAAAAACCTTAACCTGAAGTCTACTTATGGTACGGGTGTACGGTATGATGCGACTACCAACAGCAGGCTCTCCCATGTTGTAAAGCGCCAGTTCTTAAACGATATTAAACTTGGTGATATCAAAGAAGCTAACGTTTTTGCCTACATGCAGCAGCAGTTGAGTACCGGTAAATGGCTGATCGATGCTGGTATACGGGTAGATTATTTTCATTTTAATTATTTTGATAAATTAACAACAACACAATTACCTGAACAGGGAAAAACTATTGTAAGCCCAAAACTTAATATTCAATACACGGTAAAACCTACCCTGCAGTTCTTTTTAAAATCGGGTAAAGGGTTTCATTCAAATGATACCCGCGTGGTTACCGCCAATGACGGAAAAGAGATATTACCCGCAGCTTATGGCGGCGATCTTGGATTTATACTGAAACCTACCCAACAGTTATTACTCACTGTTTCCGCATGGTACCTGCATCTTGACCAGGAATTTGTATATGTTGGTGATGATGGCAATATTGCACCATCAGGTAAGACCAAACGCCATGGCGTAGACGTAATTGCAAGGTACCAGTTCAACAGGAACCTGTTTGCCAATATAAATATCAATTTTACCAAACCCAGGGCCATCAGTGCAGTAAAGGGTAACGATTATATCCCGCTGGCACCAACAGCAACCAGTACAGGCGGTTTATTTTATAAAGCAAAGCTTGGTTTTAATGGCGGACTTAGTTACCGTTATATCAAGAGCAGGCCGGCCAATGAAGACAATACCATTATTGCAAAAGGGTATTTTATCATGGATGCCTCTTTGAACTATACCAGGCCAAGATATGAAGCAGGCATAGCTATTGAAAATATGTTCAACACAAAATGGAATGAAGCACAATTTGCCACCGAATCGCAGTTGAAAGGCGAAACCAGTCCTGTTACTGAGTTGAATTTTACACCCGGCATTCCTCTTTTCGCCAGGTTAAAACTGGCTGTTTTCTTCTAAAACCGCAGTGCCCATTCTGCCGTATGTATAGCATAACCCAACAACAACATGATGGATAGTGCTAACGGCCAATGGAATTTTATTAGGAAAGCAACAGGTTTACTGATCCTGTTCTTCCTGGTGAGCCAACCCGTTTGGGCACATGATGTAGTGGGTGAACTGGAAAAAATGTCGAAAACCGATGCTGCGGTTCTTTACCTCAAATTGGGTTACACACATATCCTGCCGCTTGGCCTCGATCATATTTTATTTGTATTAAGCCTCTTCCTCCTAAGCCCCAAATTAAAACCGGTATTATGGCAGGCAACAGCATTTACTGTGGCTCATTCTGTTACACTAGGACTGGCCATGTACCATGTAATAACGCCTTCTCCAAAAATTGTTGAGCCCATCATTGCTTTATCGATCATGTATGTTGCGTTGGAGAATATTTTTTCTCCCCGTTTAAAAAAATCACGTATCGGCATTGTCTTTTTATTCGGACTGGTACATGGAATGGGTTTTGCTAATGCACTAGGACAATTGGGCTTACCCCAGAATGCTTACTTCAGTTCATTGATCATGTTCAATGTTGGTGTGGAACTGGGGCAACTTACTGTGATCCTTGCTGCATTCTTTTTATTTGGCAAATGGTTTGGACAAAAGCCTTATTACCGTAAAGCGATAGTGGTACCGTTGTCTGTTTTAATTACAGTTATTGCGGCTTACTGGACGGTGCAGCGATTATTTTTTTAAATCGATCCTGCCCAATTAATTAATAATTTCCTCAATTTTATCTTAATTTTAAACATGAAAAAGATCTTTTTTACTTTTGTAGTAATTGCTTTTTGTAAAAATAGCATGGGCCAGGGTTGCAGTGATGCAGGCATCTGTACTGCTGGTAATTTTTATGCCAATCACATATTTACCCTGCCAAAACAAAAAAATAAAAATGAAATTGACCTTGCTTTTAATTACGGTGTTCACCTAAAGACAGAAAAATTTTACCAGTTGCAGGCCAATTACCGCTTCATGAAAAGCAATGGGTCTTTTTTTGAATTGCGCTTGCCTTTCAATATTGCTAAAAATACTTCCTCCGGAATTTCTGTTAATGGTATCGGGGACATAGTAACAACGTATAACAATAAATTTTCCATTGCCAGGACCAGGCATATCGATTATTCGCTGGGCTTTCGCCTATCTTTTTCCAATTCGGACAGGAGCGATGGAAAAACCATGTACTCCTACCCTATGACATTGCAAACCGGCCTTGGTACCACTGATCTTATTGTGGCGGCCAGCTATGATATTTGCCCTTACCTGAGTGCCGGTACGGGTATACAGGTACCTTTATTGCAATACAATAAAAATACCATTCCGTTATATACTTTGAACGGGGCTGTTGTTAACGGTAACGGTTACAGGCGTAAATCAGATGCATTGTTGAAATTGACCGGGCATTACACAACAGGTAAATTAAAACTGAATGGAGGTTTATTAGGTATTTTTCACCTGGCGGATGACTATTATAATACTGTTAACGGGAAATACGCCCTGGTCAATTCAAAAGGGACAACCATCAACTGGACTATTGATGCGAGTTACCCATTGGGAAAAAAATACATGGCCGGTTTAGTATATGCCGAGCCAATAAAAACAAGGAGCAATATCCCGGATGGTTTGGCAAGGTCGAGGATACTGAATACAAAAATTACCTATACTTTTTAACCGGTTCGATGTTTAATTTACCTGTTGTGTAATGCCCGGTCAATTTCAACAATGCAT
>JAYWAN010000159.1:0-4066 GCA_043782405.1 Chitinophagaceae bacterium | reverse complement strand
ATGGCCGCGACCGATATGTAAACTGGTTCAACAGCATGGTGGGTGTACAAAACAATCCCGATCCTGCTTCAAGGGAACATGCCGAGCCATGGCCCGGTGGCAGAAGCAACCATTATAATTTTGACCTTAACCGCGACTGGGCCTGGCAAACACAGGTAGAAAGCCGGCAGCGCATGAAATTATACAACCAATGGATGCCACAGGTGCATGTGGATTTTCATGAGCAGGGCATTAACGGGCCGTATTATTTTGCACCCGCTGCAGATCCCTATCATGAAGTGATTACCCAATGGCAAAAAGATTTTCAATTGATGATCGGTAAAAACAATGCTGGTTATTTTGATAAAAATGGCTGGTTGTTTTATACCAAAGAAAGATATGATCTCCTGTATCCTTCTTATGGCGATACCTATCCAGTATATAACGGTGCCATTGGTATGACCTATGAACAGGCCGGTGGCGGACGTTCAGGTTCTGCGATTATTAAAGGTGATGGCGATACACTTACCTTACTCGATCGTGCCACACACCATTATACTACTGGCTTGTCAACAGTTGAAACAGCTTCACGCAACCGGAAAAAATTAATGGATGAGTTTGCTAAATATTTTGAAGATGGAAAGAATGGTAAGATAGGGGAATATAAAACTTATGTATTGACCACCAAAGATGAAAACAAACTGAAATCGGTAATGGCATTGCTTGACCAGAACGGAATTCAGTATGGGTCATTGGGCAATAAAAATTTCCACGGGTACAATTATTTTACCGGAAAAGACGATGCATTTACAGATGAAGGGTTTCACCTTGCAGTAAGTGCTTACCAGCCAAGATCGGTAATGGCCAAAGTGTTATTGGAACCCAAAACCGTGGTAACCGATTCCAATACTTATGATATTACTGCATGGTCAATACCTTATGCTTATGGTATCAAAGCCTATGCAGTAAAAGAAAAATTAGATGTCAGTACCACAGTAAAAACTTCAGCCACCGTTATCGCTGAAGCAAGATCTGCGTATGGAATGCTGATCCCTTATCAATCATTAAATGCGGCTAAACTAATGGCGCATTTGTTAAAGAACGGGATTAAAGTGCGTTTTACTGAAAAGCCCTTTACACTGAGTGGTAAAACCTACGATCGCGGCACATTGATCATCTTAAAAACAGGCAATCCCGCCAACTGGAACCAAATGGCCAACGATGCCTGTCAGAAATTTAATATCCAGCCGGTAGCCGTAGAAACGGGTTTTGTAGATAAAGGAACCGATTTCGGATCACCCGATGTAAAGACCATTGTAAGTGGTTTGAAAGTAGCATTGGTAAGCGGCGAACAGTCTTCCTCATTGGGATCGGGTGAGATTTGGCATTTCTTTGAGAAGCAATTGGATTACCCGGTAACCCTGATCAATGCATTGGATCTTGCAAGGGTAAACCTGAAAAATTACAACGTACTTATTGTTCCCGATGGCAATTACAGAACACTGGGTGATAAAGCCACTTCCGATAAACTGAAAGATTTTGTTCGTACCGGCGGTAAACTTATTGCCATTGATAATGCAGTAGCCATTATGGCCGGTGCCGATTGGGGTATTAAATTAAAAGATGACAAAACGGAAGACAAAAGCGAATACGCTGCCGTTAAAAAATATGCTGCCCGGGAAGAACAATCTTTAACTGGTTCACTGCCGGGTTCTATTTATAAAATAGAATTAGATAACACACATCCCCTTGCTTTTGGCTATCCCGATTTTTATTATACTTTGAAACTCGATGTAAGCGGCTATGAATTTTTAAAAGACGGATGGAATGTAGGCGTCATGAAAAAAGATGCGTATGTAACGGGATTTGTTGGTTCAAAAATAAAAAATAAAGTAAAAGACGGATTGGCACTAGGCGTTCAGGAAATGGGATCGGGCAGCGTAGTATATTTTACCGAAGACCCCTTGTTCCGCAGCTTCTGGGAAAACGGGAAACTGCTTTTTTGTAATGCGGTGTTTTTGGTGGGGCTTTAAAAGGGGAATCGTGAGTCGTGAATCGTCAGTCGTGAGTAGAGGGAAAAACTCACGACTGACGGCTCACTAAAGCACCTTCCAAATGCTTTTTTGTTAAACGGTTCTCCTCAATCATTGAACTAGCATTATCTTCGGCAATACCAATTAATACCAGTTATATGAACATTCTCAAAAAGGTATCTATCTTTTTGCTTTCAGCCTTCAGCTTTCAGCCTTTAGCTTCTAATGCACAAACGCCTGTAACTTATAACAGCTCAGATATTTTTATGCAGTTAAAAAAACTGAATGTACTGGGCAGTGTATTGTATATAGCAGCGCATCCGGATGATGAGAACAATGGGTTTCTCCCGTACCTGGCCAAAGAAAAATTATACAGAACCGGTTACCTCAGTTTAACAAGGGGCGATGGCGGGCAAAACCTGATTGGCAGTGAACAGGGTGTTGAATTGGGATTGATACGCACTCAGGAATTACTGGCGGCACGGCGTGTAGATGGTGCAGAACAATTTTTTAGTCGTGCCTACGAATTTGGTTTCAGCAAAAGTGCCGATGAAGCATTGCGCATCTGGGACAGGGAAAAGGTATTGAGTGATGTGGTATGGATGATCAGAAAGTTTCAGCCTGATGTGATCATTACCCGTTTCCCAGGGGATGCAAGGGCAGGGCATGGCCACCATGCAGCATCTTCCATATTGGCGCAGGAAGCTTATAAAGCAGCGGCAGATCCCAAAAGGTTTCCTGAACAATTCAAATATGGGGTACAAATCTGGCAGGCCAAAAGAATTTTATGGAACACGTTCAATTTTGGCGGAACCAATACCACTTCTGATGATCAGTTTAAATTAGAAGTGGGCGGATACAATGCATTGATCGGAAAAAGTTATGGCGAACTGGGCGGCGAAGCCAGAACCATGCATAAAAGCCAGGGCGAAGGAAGGCCGAGGAGAAGAGGACAGGTATATGAATTTTTTCAAACACTTGGTGGTGAAACACCAAAGGCCGACCTGATGGATGGCATTGTGTGGGATTGGAATCGCATCAGCGGCGGAGAAAAAATACAATCGCAGGTAAACAGTATCATCAGCAATTACCAGTTTGAAAAACCCGAAGCTTCAGTGCCGGGATTGGTTAGTTTATACAAATCCATCAAAGCCATACCTGCCGGAAACTGGCGTGATAAAAAACTGGCCGAAACACAGCAATTGATCGAAGCCTGTTCAGCATTATTTAGCGAAGCCACCACTTCACAGGAAAATGTAGTGCAGGGCGATGTGCTGAATGTGAGTTTCTTCTTTAATAAAAGAAAAGAAGTGAATGCAGCTGTGAAGAATATCAAACTCGAAAATTTTGATACTTCATTGAATGCATCCTTATCCCTTAATAATAATTTCAGTTTCAACAAAGCAATACCGATTGCACCCGATAAAAAAATCTCTCAGCCCTATTGGTTAGAATACCCCAAAGAAGAAGGGCAGTTTGTAATTAAAGACCAGCGCTTAATTGGCAAAGCTGAAAACGATGCTTCTTTTGAAGCAATATATATCGTAACCGTAGAAGGGGAAGATTTTATCATCAGAAGGCCGGTGCAATACAAAGTGGTGGATCCTGCAAAAGGAGAATTATACCAGCCATTGGTTGTATTACCGAGAGTTGAATTGAATTTTACCAAAGAGAATTTCATTTCACTGAACGGACAAACAGTGAAAGTACAGAGTCAGTTTAAAAAGAATGGAAATGTTCAGTCGCCGCTTGAATCAAAATTTGCCATGGCACCCGGTTGGAATGCAGATACAAAGGCTCAGATGGCTTCACGTGGAAGTGATTTCTTCATGGTATTGCCAAAAGACAATGTATCCAATTCAAAAACAGAAATTGAAGTAACCAGTGGCACTCCCGGCGTTTTCCTGGGTAGTACGAAAGTGATTGCTTACGACCATATCCCAACCATAACTTATTTCACACAGGCCAAAGCCAATTTGTTGAATGTAAATGTAAAAACAGAAGGCAAAAAGATCGGATACATCATTGGCGCCGGCGATAAAGTGCCCACGGCA
>JAYWAN010000158.1:0-10822 GCA_043782405.1 Chitinophagaceae bacterium | reverse complement strand
AACAATCGCCGTTAAAAATTGTTTAATATGGTTCAAAAGTTACTAAAAACTATAACTTTGCAATGCAAATGCAACGAATGGAAATAAAAGCCGGCATATTATTAAAAGACATCAATGATCCTGCTGATCTTAAAAAATTAAGCAGGGTACAGCTGCACCAGGTTTGTGATGAACTACGACAGTTTATCATTGACGTGGTGAGTGTGCATGGCGGCCATTTTGCAGCCAGTTTGGGTGTGGTAGAACTGACGGTGGCATTGCATTATGTTTTTAATACCCCTTATGATCAACTGGTATGGGATGTTGGCCACCAGGCATATGGCCATAAGATACTTACGGGCAGAAAAGATAATTTTTCAACCAACAGGAAATACAAAGGGCTTAGCGGTTTTCCCAAGCGAAGCGAAAGTGAATATGATACATTTGGTGTGGGCCATTCGTCTACTTCCATCTCTGCAGCGTTGGGTATGGCCATGGCTTCTCATTATAAAGGAGAAAAAGATCGCCAGCATGTTGCAATAATCGGGGATGGGGCTATGACAGCTGGCCTGGCTTTTGAAGCAATGAATCATGCAGGTATCGAAAAAAGTAATGTGCTCATCATCCTCAATGATAATTGCATGAGCATTGATCCCAATGTTGGTGCACTGAAAGAATATTTAACCGATATCACTACTTCCCAAACCTATAATAAAATAAGGGATGATTTCTGGAAAGCCTTGGGGAAACTACCGGTAGGAAAAACATTTAGCCGCTCAATGGCTTCAAAACTGGAAGCGAGCTTAAAGGGAATGGTAAGCAAGAGCAGTAATTTATTCGAAGCATTGCAGCTGCGGTATTTTGGTCCTATTGACGGGCACAATATCACCAAACTGGTAGACACACTGAAAGACCTGAAAGATATTCCAGGCCCTAAATTATTACACATAAAAACGGTGAAGGGAAAAGGTTATGAGCTGGCAGAAAAAGACCAAACCAAGTGGCACGCACCTGGATTGTTTGATAAAGTAACCGGCGAAATACAAAAGAAAAAATTCGACTTGCCCCAGGCTCCCAAATACCAGGATGTATTTGGATACACCATTATTGAACTGGCGGAAAAAAATGAAAAGATATTCGGTATCACGCCGGCCATGCCCAGCGGATCTTCTTTAAAATACATGATGGAACAGATGCCAAACCGTGCTTTTGATGTAGGTATTTGTGAACAACACGCCGTAACCCTAAGTGCAGGAATGGCAACGCAGGGCATGAAGGTATTCTGTAACATTTATTCTTCTTTCATGCAGCGTGCTTATGATATGGTGGTACATGATGTGGCCATTCAAAAACTGCCGGTAATATTTTGTTTAGACAGGGCCGGGCTGGTTGGCGAAGACGGGCCTACACACCATGGCTGTTATGATATTGCGTATATGCGTTGTATTCCCAATATGATTGTGAGTGCACCGATGAATGAAAGTGAATTAAGAAACCTCATGTACACCGCACAGTTAGATTCAACAAAGAATCCGTTTGTGATACGTTATCCAAGAGGAGAAGGTGTTATGCCCGAATGGAAAACAGCAATGAAAGAAATTAAGATCGGTACAGGTAGAAAATTAAAAGACGGAAAAGACATTGCTATCCTTTCCTTTGGCCATCCGGGCAATTTTGCCGCTGCGGCTATCCGTGATGTTAAAGCAGAAGGTATCAACCCTGCGCATTATGATATGCGTTTTGTAAAACCACTGGATGAAGAATTACTGCATGAAGTGTTTGGTAAATTCAATAAGATAATAACTGTTGAAGACGGAACAGTTGTAGGCGGCTTTGGCAGTGCGGTATTGGAATTCATGAATGAACATGGCTATACCGCCGAAATAAAAATTATGGGTATCCCCGACAGGCTGGTAGAACACGGTTCACCAAAGCAGTTGTATGACGAAATAGGTATTGATGCCAATGGCATTGCCACAACATTGCGGGTAATGGCAAGTGTACTGGTATCAGGACGGCGCTAAACCGTCAGATGCCTAGTAAAATAGCCTGCAATCATTTTATTTTATTTAACAGCCCCTCAAAAATATTTATGGAAACACTATCGTTAGGCATCTCAGCCTGACATCATTCCATGAAATTTTTTAGCAAAACCCTTATAGCCTTCCTGCTGCTGGTATCTACCACATCAGCACTTGCTTATTTTATTTGGTATAAACCCAAATTCAGCCGAAACCCTGCAACCCATTCTTTCTGCTATAAGAAAAAAGGCGACAATGATGCAACGACTCTCCGCTTAAAGCAAAAAGCATTAGCCGCCGCAGCTTTTGCCAAAGAAAATAACTACAATACCAACAGGTGTTTTCTTATTGATATGAAAATCACTTCGGGCCTGAAAAGATTTTTTATGTATGACCTGGAAAATGATTCGGTGGAAATGGCCGGATTGGTTGCTCATGGCAGCGGCTCAGATAAGGGTGAGGACGACCTGTATTTTTCGAATACGCCTAACAGCAATTGTACTTCACTGGGCAAATACAAAATAGGGAAACCGTATTTGGGCAAATTCGGACTGGCTTACAAATTATATGGCCTCGACAATACCAACAACAAGGCTTTTGAAAGATTTATTGTATTACATGCACACCCCTGTGTGCCCAGTGAGGATGTTGCCCCTGTTCCGATCTGTGAAAGTTGGGGTTGCCCTACGGTATCGCCTTCTTTTTTGACTGTCATTAAAAATTATATTGACAGATCGGAACGACCGGTTCTTTTATGGATATATTATTAAGCTAATAACCCAAATATTAATTCATCGGTACTTCAATAGCTAATAATTCAGCGTCTTCACTCGCCGTTATCGTAAAGCTATCGGTATCGGAAATACCCAGTGCATCCCTCTTACCCAGTACCAGGTCATTTATCTTTATCGAGCCACTTATTACTACAAGAAAAACACCATTGCCTTTGAATGCATTGGTATAACTGATATCCTTACCTGCTTCTAATTTGGTCAAAGCAAAACGGGCATCCTGGTTAATCCATAAAGCCTTGTCTGCTTCATTTGGCGAAACAACGACCTGCCAGTTATTGATACGGTCACCAATGTCATAGTTTTTTTGATCGTACCTGGGCTTGATATTTCTTTCTTTAGGGAACACCCATATTTGAAAAAGTGTAACTGGGTCTGTTGCAGAAGCATTGGCTTCTGAATGTTGTACACCACTTCCTGCACTCATGATCTGCACATCTCCCGCCTTGATGATGCCCTGTCCGCCAGTGCTGTCCTCATGTTTCAATGCACCTGTAAAGGGAATGGTAACAATCTCCATATTATCGTGTGGGTGTGTAGCAAATGATCCGCCTCCTGCAATGAAATCGTCATTCAATACCCGCAATAAGCCAAAATGTACTTTGTCATCATCATGGTATTGTGCAAAACTGAAATAGTAATTGGGCTTTAACCAGCCATAATCTGCGCCGCCCCTGTCTGCAGCCTTATGTAATATTGTTTTCATTGTCATTTATTTTAATTCAATGTTTAAACACCAAATAATATACCAATGTAATCTACTGACAACATGGCAATAAAAATCCACGTTGAAGCGGAGAAAAATTTTAATTCAGGGGAATGTTTTCTTCACCGGGCAGCAACCCCTGTACATCTTCTTCGCGGTTCTCATTCCATTCAATGATAAAATTATTTCTGCCCTCACCGGTGATAAGGCTCATGAACCTTTGCTGTACCAGTTCCAGTAAAGAAAGGAAGAGGAATATGGCATGAATACGGTTTTCGCAGTAGTCAAATATTTTTTCAAATGATACGGTTTTCTCCCTGGCGCAGGTATCCAGCATATATTCGCGGCTGCCTTCCATGGTATAGTTGTATTGTACAACAGTATGTACTGGTTTGTGTTGGCGCTCTTGTAGTTTGAGTATCACTTTTTCAAAGGCCTTCATCAGTTTAAAAAGTGTTACGGCCTGTATCTCTGTTCCTTCACCTGCGGCTTCGCCGATCTGTGATATCTCTTTTTGCAGGTTACCTCTTTTTACCATTAGCATACGTACAGCTTCCATTTCAGCCATTTTTTCAGCGGCTTCTTTGAACCTTTTATATTCCAGTATCTTATTGATCAGTTCCTGGCGTGGATCTATTTCATTACCCTGTGCATCCAGTTCCTTACGCGGCAGCAACATTTTTGCTTTAATACGCATCAATGTACTGATGAATAAAATGAACTCGCTGCTTAATTCAATATTCAGCTTTTCTGAGCTGTGTATAAAATCCAGGAATTCATTGGTGATCTTTGTAATGGGAATATTATAAATATCCAGCTCATCCCTTTCAATAAAAAATAGAAGAAGGTCAAAAGGCCCTTCAAACTGGTCTAACTTGATCTGGTAACTTGCTGTATTCACTTTAAAAATTATGTTGTTGTAAAAGCCCGGGCAATTCTGCCTCCTGTAAACCGGGGGCAAATGTATTAATTTGTTGAGACAGTTCCTGCTTTAAAACCGGTATCAGCCGGCAATGTGGACAAACTGTTTAACGCCCGGTAAATTACAGTTTTACTGTTAGGCCAAGGCCAAGTATCTCTTTAATTTGAGTCTTTTTTAAAACGTCATCATCATAGATCATATCAAGACTGATCGTAGTTCCCAGCCACTTATTAAATTTCATGCTCAGCAGGTTGGTAAAGAAAAGATCTACATTTTGTGGGTTTCTTTTATAATTGCTGAACAGGTCCAGCCTGCCGGTATAAATTGCCCATGGTGAAAACGCCTTGCTGTATTTGGCAGTAGCAAAAGCGCCTAATTCATTATATGATCTCTTATTAGCCGGCACGCCAAATTTATCAATGATAAAAAAACTGTTATCCGTTTTCAGTATCCAGCGCATAGTAATAGGGGAGATGAACAACGAAAAATCTTTGCTTGGCCTGAAATCCACCCCTGCAGAAACTAAAATTTTTCCCGGAGTAAGGAAATTAGATATTTTAGTATTGAGTGTATCGGTGTAATTATACCCTAACAGGGACTGTGTATTAAAATTTACCAACAGTGCGGAGTACCATTGTTTGGAAAACTGGTAACCATATTTGCTGGTAATATCGATCCGGTCATCAACTTTCCTGAATTGGCCAAAACTGCTGGCATTTTGAAAACCGAGTGCAAGATCAAAATAATTATTCCAGGTATATTTACCTTTTTTATGATTGATATTATAATTCAGAATAGTAGTTACGCCCAATGTGTTTTGTTCACCACCGGCAGCCCAATCCCTTAATGCCCCCTGGTTGGCATTGAGTATGAATGTACCTTCTTTTTTCCAGCCATCTTTTTCCAGCGATTTAAGTTCTCTAAACGCAGTAACCTGGAAATCCTTGACAACGGCATCCTGTGCCAGTGAATGAATGACCCACGTGATTGATGCAACAAGAGTGAGCAATAATTTTTTCATTCGGCAAAATTAAATAAAAAAGCATTGTTGCCTGCACGGCAACAATGCTTTGATCATTATATGCAAAAGAATTATTTCTTTAAACTATCCCTGATCTCCATTAGCAAGGCATCAGTTGAGGAAGGCCCGGCAGGTGCTGCATCCTGTTTTTTCTTCATGTTGTTAATGGTTTTTATTACTAAAAACATTACAAGGGCTACCAGGATAAAATTAATTACAGCAGTTATAAAATCGCCCCATTTAATGGCAACAGCTTCAGTAAGCACTTTGCCGGTTGCATCAGTGACCGCCTCTTTAAGCACACACATTTTTTTGCTCAGGTCGCCTCCGCCGATCAATCCTATCAAAGGTGAAATAATGCCTTCCGTAAAGGAAGTGATAACTTTTCCAAAAGCGCCGCCCATTACAAAGGCAACGGCAATGTCAACGAGATTGCCCTTCATGGCAAAATCTTTGAATTCTTTCATAAATCCCATGATTGATAGTTTTAGGTATTAAAAATAATTTGTTTAAGCTGCCGAAAGTCTGATAATATAAATATAAGAATTATTACAGCAATTAAAAATTAAGCGAATTTTATGTGTACGGGAACAAAACATTTACAGCAACGGTTATCAATTTATGCCGTAAATACCACACCTTTGCGACAATTTATTATACGATGGGAAAAGGCTTTCTAAACTGGTTCATTTTTATATTACTTTCTATTATATGGGGCAGCAGTTTTATTATGATGAAAGAGGGGTTGCTACATTTAACTGCTTACCAGGTTGCAGCCCTTCGCATTGTTTCTGCAGGTATCGTCCTATTACCCTGGGCTATTAAAAGTTTCAGACAGGTGCCTAAAAATAAACTGCCCATAATTTTTATGTCGGGTGTATTTGGCAGCCTATTGCCGGCATTCTTATTTTGTATTGCAGAACAGGGCATTGATAGTGCCCTTACCGGTACACTTAATTCACTCACCCCCATTTTTGTTATCATTACCGGCGCATTATTCTTTCACAGTAACGCTTCTACCAATAAAGTATTCGGGATTATCATTGCCATTATCGGGAGTGTATTATTGCTGCTCAGCAAGGGGCACTTACAAGGGAGCCAGAATCTGTTCTATGTTTCATTTGTTGTATTGGCCACAGTATTTTATGGTATAAATGTAAATATGGTGCACCGTCACCTGCATGATATCGGTTCTTTGCAGATAGCTTCGGTGGCGCTTACCCTCAATGCCATACCTGCCCTTATCGTACTTGCTTTTACCGGCTATTTTAGTTTACCCCTGACCGATAGTGGTGTTCTGTTCTCAACCGGTAATGCGGCGCTGTTGGGTATCTTAGGTACGGCAGTGGCTTCCGTTATTTTTTATGTACTGGTAAAACGTGCCGGTGCCATCTTCTCTTCCATGGTCACTTATGGGATACCGGTAGTAGCAAATATCTGGGGATTTGTATATGGGGAGGAAGTGGGTTGGAAACAGGTGGCTTGCCTGCTGGTCATTCTTGCAGGAGTGTATGTAGCCAATCGTAAAGTTGCCACAAAAGATTAACCTTCACTAAAATTAATTTTGTGTTGCGTAAGAAACTCCTTGATCCTGTCTACATGCACACAAATGCCTACGTGTAAAAAAGGATAATTAGAAACTTTGCCCTTTTTACCATCCTGTATGATCTCTTTGTCTTTCATATCAAAACCAAGATGAAGATGGCTGGTGGCAGATTGCATACCATATACGTTACCGTCGGTATCAAATAATGGCCCACCGCTTTGCCCTTTAAGGCCTGGTGTACTCATTTCTATCCCGGTAATTCCATTTACAGCCGGGTCGGCAACAAATCTTGTTACAATTCCATCAATAGGAAAAGATGGCGAGTTGGGGTTGCCAGTATTGGTCCATTCGATATCATCAATATCAGCATTGTGTTTAAAATTATTGAATTCAGGAAAAGGGAAACCGATGCGGCATAAATATTTCCCCTGTTTTATTTTACTGCTGTCGCTTATAAAACGGGCATGTGAATTATAAAATAATTTATTGAATCCCTTGAACTCCAGTATGGCCAGGTCGAGGGTGGGGTGGGCATGACAGGTGATCTCGTCGATCTTATCAAAGCAGTTTAAAAAATTATTCTTTAATTGAACAGAGGTTTCCGGATGGTATTTATATTTCAGTTCAAGCCCCTGTAAATTCCTTTTATATTTGGCATCTTTGGGTATCCTGTCACGCTCTGCTTTGAACTGCAGAAAATTGCGGTTGATCTCATCAGCTGCAGGAATCAAATTCATCACGTGCTTACAGGTTATGGCAACACCGTTGTCGTTCACAAAAAAGAAAGTGGAAGTACCGGGTATTACCAGGCCTCCGTAAGTTCTTGAAATGGTATGCAGGGGGCGCGTGAATTGCAGGATCTTTTCTATTGCAGGTTCGAACATAAATGCAGTTTGAGTTGTGGTAACGAATACTGCGCCAAATTTAAAAACCTGTCAGGCTGACGGGAAAAGTGAAAACCTGCCTACCGTCAGGCAGGGTCAAAACCCCAAACTCGAAGCGTCAAAAAATTTTAGGTTTTCACTTTTGCCATTTCTTCCCTCATCTCATTTGCAGTTTTCGTGCTGCCATCGTGGCTCCAGCCTGGTGGCATGAATAAATATTTTAGCCGGGTAATAAATGGTAATTTTTTATTGATATCCCTGTAGATATGCTGCCATTCGTGAAAAATTATTTTAACAGGATGATTGATATTGTCCACGGCCTTGGTGAGCCCGTATCTTACCGGTTCTTCTTTTATCTCTTCCTGGAAACTACCAAAGAGTTTATCCCAGATGATGAGGCACATACCCATGTTCTTATCCAGGTAAATAATATTGCTGGCATGGTGAACACGGTGATGACTAGGGCTTACAAAAAATGCTTCAAACAAACGCGGCATTTTATCAATGTATTTTGTGTGCACCAGTATGCCATAGGTTTGGGTAATGGAATACATGAATACAATATCAAGCGGATGAAAACCCAGCAAGGCCAATGGAATAAAATAAATAAAACGATATACCGGTTGTAATACGGAAGAACGGAAACCCGTAGAGAGGTTGAATTCTTCGGAAGAATGATGGGTAACATGTACGGCCCAGAAAATGCGGCAGTAATGGTCTATGCGGTGCTCAATGTAGAATGCAAAATCTTCCAGGATAAAAAGAGCAAACCAATAGAGGTAAACATTTTCTATTTTAAAAAAGTGATGGAGGAAAGCCCAACTAAGCACGCTTACATAAAAAGCCCAACGCAGTAAAAGATCCAGGCCTGCATTGATGAGGGTGAGATAAATATTCTGAAAAGTATCTTTAACTGAATAAAATTTTTTGTGCTGCCAGTTACTCAATAGAATTTCTGTCCCTATCAGTATTGTATAAAAGGGTATAGAAAGTAATAAGAACCATGTTTCCCTGGCTGATTGCATGAGCGGTAATATTTTGGGCGCAGATTAAATGTATCGTGAAACCTGAGGCGACAAACATGGGTTAATCCTCCGGCACCCGGAAACCTTATTGCCCAGCTTTCACGTTCTTACACTGCCATTATTTCTTTCTCTTTAGCGGTTAAATGCTTTTCAATAAGCCCGGTAAATTTATCAGTAGTATCCTGAGCTTCTTTTTCTGCGTCTTTACAGATATCTTCACTAAGCCCTTCTTTCTGTAGTTTCTTTATGGCTTCAATGGCATCACGACGGATATTACGTACAGCTACTTTTGCATGCTCTCCTTCAACATTACAGCGTTTTACCATTTCTTTTCTTCTCTCTTCTGTAAGCGGGGGCAGGAAAAGGCGTATCGCATTTCCGTCATTTTGCGGATTGATACCAATATTGGCCATGGTGATAGCTCTTTCAATAGGCTGCAGCATGTTTTTTTCCCAGGGTTGAACAGCGATAGTGCGTGCATCCAGTACCGATATATTCGCTATCTGGTTGATAGCAGTTGGATTACCATAATAATCAGCCATAATGCCATCAAGCATTGCTGGACTGGCTTTACCTGCACGAATCTTAACCAGCTCTGCTTCCAGGTGATTAAGCGCCTTATTCATCGATGTTTCTGCATCACGCTGTATTCTATTGATTTCGTCTGACATGATAACTTTTATTGATTGGCAGCAAAGCTATAAAAAAGAACCGTCAATTTGGGCTTTAGGTGTTAAGATTAATGACCCTATCCCAGACGCATTTTTAAAACTAAAAAATATTTTATTGAGAATGTCGACCTTATTCAGCTTCTACGGCTTCCGAAGCAAGAGAAAGAATTTTATGCGATTTGATGATCCCTGCATTGGCGATACTTTCATTGACTGAGGTTTTGCTTTTGGGCCGGCTGAAATAGATGACACCAATAAAAACAAATGCAGATAACAACAGGATGCCCAAAACTGTGGTAGTGCCCATGTGGCGCAGAAAAAAGGCAAGCGCAATAAAAGCTATATTGGTGATTACGCAGGTAAAAGTGATCATCCGGTGACTGAAACCCAGGTCAAGCAGGAAATGATGCACATGGGTCCTGTCGGGGCTAAAGGGTGAGCGCCTGTCTAAAATCCGTAATCCAAAAACCCTTAAAGTGTCAAATAATGGTATCATTAATATAGAAAAACCTATTGCAGGCGCAGCTTCAAGTGGTATATTGGAAACAGGGTTTCCGGCAACATTAATGAATTTTATTACCAGGATCGAATTGATAAGCCCAAGTAAAAGCGAACCCGTATCTCCCATAAATATTTTAGCCGGCGAAAAATTGTAAATCAGGAAACCAATAGTACTGCCTGCCAGCGCAAATGCCATTACAGCATACGTTAACTGGCCTGCATAAAAAAAGTAAATGCCAAATACAAGTGTGGTCAACAGTCCAAGACTGCCGGCAAGGCCATCAACACCATCAATTAAATTAAACGAATTGGTGATAACAACGATCGTTAAAATGGACAAGACGATACTGGCAATATGGGGTATTTCATAAACGCCCAAAAATCCATGCATATTGGTGATCTGCACCCCGCCGAATTTTATGATGATGCCCGCAGCAATTAACTGGCCGATGAATTTTTTACTGGCCGAAAGGATAAGGATATCATCTTTAATACCCAAAAAGAAGATCACGGTGGCGGCTGCAGCGAAATACTGGAGTTCGGAAGTGATACCGGAAGGAACGCCCATTAAAGTGGCAATGATAAAACCTGCAAATATGCCTAATCCACCTAGTGTTGGAATAACGTTTTTATGAACTTTTCGTTCATCCGGCTCATCAAATAATTTCTTGTCTTTTGCTACCTGTATGATTACGGGGATAGCAAAAAAAGTGATCAGAAAAGCCAGTGCCGAACTAAGTAAGATATACTCCATT
>JAYWAN010000157.1:0-4128 GCA_043782405.1 Chitinophagaceae bacterium | reverse complement strand
CATAACTAAGGCAGTTAGTTTCAAAGTTACTTTTTTCATGCGTTTTGTTTTGTCTTGGTTAGGTAGACTTACCTCTATAAGCGTTAAGTTTAATGGTTGTATTCAGTTGTAAAAATAATAGTTTTTGCGAAACGAACAACTAAATTATAAAATCTTGTTAAAAAAAACTAAAAAATCTTGTCTCTATTCAAAAATAAGGGCTTTTTCTTTCACCACCAATACCACTAAGTGGTAAATATACAATAACAAAGGTTTTAACCCAAAAACAATGTGTTTTCTTCAATTCACCACTTAAGAACGATTTCTTAAAGTGTTTATTGTATACCGAATGACATAATTGGTTGCTGCTCACTGTTGAAAGCGGCAATTAGCTTAAGTTACAGGCCTGTTGTAAATTATCACTTATACACAATAACGATAACTCAACACATGGCTAATCGTTAGTGAATACGTCTGTATTTTACTGAACATCCTGGCAAAAGCAGCTTTGGTAAAGTCATTCAGTTCAAAGAGCCGGGATCATGGCAATGATAACTATAATATTTCACCGTTTCGATCAATAGTGGATATCCATCATATTATAACCCAAGTTACAGACAAGGAACTTTACAGATATGTTGCATACCCGGCTTAAAAATTATTTAATCGCCGGTTAATTTTTGGGTATATCCCGGCCCGGTCACAGGCCCACAGCAGGTTTAACAGGCAAACCCCCCGGTCAAAAAAAATCCCGGTTTTGTGCAAATTTTCCCTGGCCCGTTCTTTAACATTTTATTTAGTCCGGAAATAAAATATGATCGGGGCAAACAAGTTATCTTGGGCAGTATTTAGAAGGAGGATCAAAATAACATTATATCAATATTAAGGCCTTTAAATATTCCTATATCGGATAAAGTATTTATATTCGCAGCCGGTGTAACCTCATATACAATAATTAAGAAAACCTTTCGTTAAACAATTCGATAAACGAATGCACATGCAAAAACTATTTTCGGGTAAAAACCTGATGATCCTGGTAGCCGCGGCAGTTTCTTTGAGCGCCTGCAAAAAGAATGGTGGCCTATTCGGTAAAAAACGCAGCAAATCCGATGTTACAGGATGGAATTATGATGATAAGAACATGGGGAATTTCCATGTTTCTAAAATTAAGTACCCCAAAGCCGGACCAGGGCTGGTCTTTGTTCAGGGCGGCTCTTTTGTGATGGGTGCCAAAGATGAAGATGTAATGGGCGACTGGAACAATGTACCACGTCGTATTACTGTTCCTTCTTTTTTCATTGATGAAACAGAAGTAGCCAATGTGCACTACCGTGAGTACTTATACTGGATCGAGAATACTTTTTCCAATGATACGGCCATTCTTAGAAAAGCCCTTCCAGACACACTGGTGTGGAGAGAAGAACTGGCTTATAATGAACCCTATGTTGAATATTATTTCCGTTATCCATCGTATAATTATTATCCTGTTGTGGGGGTTACCTGGCAGCAGGCCCATGATTTTTGTATCTGGAGAACAGACAGGGTGAATGAGCTTAACCTTAAAAATAAGGGCTATCTTAAAAAAGACGCTATTAAAAGGGAAATGAAAGGAGCAGGTGCCGATGGTTCCTTTAATACTGAAACCTATTTGATGGCACCGGATATGATACAGGGCAGGGCAAAACCTAAAAAGTCTGCGTTAAAAGACGTCAATGGTAAGCCAAGGGGTACAGTGCGTATGGATGATGGTATCTTAAATATGGGATACCGGCTGCCTACAGAAGCAGAATGGGAATATGCCGCTTATGGTATGTTGTCTCAAAACCCTTCTCCCCGCAGGAAAGAAAAGGGTTCGGGTGAAGAATTATTTTCCAATCAGCAAATATATTCCTGGAGTAATAATCCTAACGGATTACGCGACAACCGCCGTGGCAGCTGGCAGGGCCGGTTCCTGGCCAACTTTAAGCGTGGTAGTGGTGATAACATGGGTATTGCCGGGGGCTTGAATGACCGTGCAGCGATTCCTGGTAACGTTAAATCATTTTACCCCAATGCATTTGGCTTATACAACATGAGTGGCAATGTGAGCGAATGGGTAGCCGACGTTTACAGGGCGATGACACCAACTGATGGGCAGGATTTCAATTATTATCGTGGTAATAAATTCCAGAAATATTATAAAACAGCCAGTGGAGATTATGAAAGAGACAGTATGGGCCGTTTAAAAAAAGCAGATATCTCGGATGACGAAGTGAAGAACCGTACAAACTACCAGCACAATAATGTGATCAACTATCTTGATGGTGATTCTGCCAGTGGTGTGTATTATGGATATGGCATTTCCTCATTAGTTAGTGATAAATCAAGGGTTATTAAAGGTGGTAGCTGGAATGACCGGCCTTATTGGTTATCACCAGGCACACGCCGCTTTATGGAAGAGGACCAGGGTGCAAGTACCGTTGGTTTCCGTTGTGCGCAAAGCTATTTAGGCCCGCCTGAAGGACCTGGCTTTAAAGAAGGCAATAATTTTTCCAAGCGCAAACAGAATTCCCGTAAGTCAAGCAGCAAAAAGAAAAAATAATCAGTTAGTAATATTATCAGAACCTCCCGGTAAATACGGGAGGTTTTTTTATGCGTACTATTCAATACTTCTATCTTAATTTTGAAACATGCAGATAAAGGAATTATACGAATTGTTTTTAGCACACCCTTCTGTTGAAACCGACACAAGAAAATTAAAACAGGGTGATATTTTTTTTGCATTGAAGGGGCCCAATTTCAATGCCAACCAGTTTGCGCAGCAGGCATTGCTTGATGGTGCTGCTTATGCAGTTGTTGATGAATATTCGGAAACCGGTGACAATAGAATAATACAGGTACCCGATGTACTGAACAGTTTGCAGGAACTCGCAAAATATCACCGGCAGCAATTTAATATCCCGTTTCTTGCCATTACCGGCAGCAATGGTAAGACCACTACAAAAGAACTGGTACATGAAGTGTTGTGTTCAACTTATAAAACATCTACTACACAAGGTAATCTCAATAACCATATCGGCATACCACTAACCATCTTAAAGATAAAAGCCGATGCAGCAATCGCCATCATTGAAATGGGTGCAAATCACCAAAAAGAAATTGAAGCATATTGCAGGTATACCTTGCCTACACATGGTATCATCACCAATTGCGGCAAGGCCCACCTGGAAGGGTTTGGCGGCGAAGAGGGTGTGCGCAAAGGCAAGGGGGAATTGTTTGATTATTTAAGGACGGTTAAGGGCACTGTCTTTATCATGAATGATTATGATTACCTGCAGGAAATGGCAAAAGGAATAACTGAGATCAGGACTTATGGAACACATGATGCTGATATTACCGGTGAAATAAGAGGAAGTACCGGCTTTTTAGAAGTAGTTATAACAAAGGGCGCCGGTATCCATACGATAGAAACACAGTTGGTTGGCGGGTATAACCTGCCCAATGTTTTAGCAGCAGTAGCAGTTGGCAAATATTTTAATGTGGCTGATGAGAAAATAAAATATGCATTGGAAAATTATACACCTGCCAATAACAGGAGCCAGCTGATCGAAAAAGGTACAAACAAAATAATCCTGGACGCCTATAACGCCAATCCTTCCAGCATGAAAGCTGCGATTGAAAATTTTGCAAATATGGATGGCGCAGATAAAGTATTACTGCTGGGTGGCATGATGGAACTTGGCAGGGAAAGTATTGCCGAACACCAGAACATCATATCCATCATTGATAATTACAACTGGAAGGCTGTGGTATTGGTTGGCGGCGATTATCATCAATTAAAACATCACTATATCAATTTTGAAAATTCTTTGCTGGCAAAGGATTGGTTGCAGCAACAAAATTTCATCAACACACAATTACTGGTAAAAGGGAGCAGGAGTATGCAGATGGAGAAAGTACTGGAATAAAAAAGAACCGTATCGGTACAACCCGTATAATAAGTACCATCATTACACAGAAGAATCTAGGCTGACTGTTGTATAAGAGATAAATTAAAAACCTCCTTCGCTAAAGCTATGGAGGTTAAAGCGGAGACTATGAGATTCGAACTCATGATACAGTTTCCCGTATACACACTTTCCAGGCGTGCTCCTTCAACCACTCGGACAA
>JAYWAN010000156.1:0-28687 GCA_043782405.1 Chitinophagaceae bacterium | reverse complement strand
AAAATCCAACCAGTCCATAGGATTCGATACCCAGGTATTTTATATACTGTGGAATAAGAAGAATTGCTATCACCGCTGCCCATATCTTACCAACCAGGTTTGCAGCTATGTTTATTTTGATTGAAGGCATCCGTTCATTTAATAATTCTTTGCAAATATTCGCCGTACCCGCTCTTCTCCATTTTTTTAGCAAGGCCCGCCAATTGTTCCGCATCAATAAAACCCATCCGGTAAGCTACTTCTTCTGGACAGCCGATCTTTAACCCCTGTCTTTTTTCTATCACCCTTACGTATTCGGTGGCATCGTGCAATGATTCGAAAGTACCTGTATCCAGCCAGGCAAAGCCCCGGTCAAGTACGGCCACTTTCAGTTTATTGTTTTGCAGGTAGGCTTTGTTCACATCGGTGATCTCATATTCGCCACGGGCGCCGGGTTGTAATGCCTTAGCAATTTTTACAACATGGTTATCATAAAAATATAATCCCGGTACAGCGTAATTACTTTTTGGAGTTGTTGGTTTCTCTTCAATGCTCTGCGCAATTTTATTGTCATCAAATTCTACCACACCATATCGTTCAGGATCAACTACCGGGTAAGCAAAGATCATGGCACCATCCGGGTTGTTAGCCGATTGTAATAGCTTACTGAAACCGCTGCCGTAAAAAATATTATCCCCTAACACCAATGCAACGCTATCGGTACCGATGAATTTCTCCCCAATTACGAATGCCTGTGCCAGGCCATTTGGCACTTCCTGTTTTGCATAGGAAATAGTGCAGCCCCATTGGCTACCGTTGCCCAATAAACGCTTAAACTGTTCCTGGTCCTCGGGGGTGGTTATTACCAGTATCTCTTTTATACCAGCCAGCATTAAAGTGCTCAGCGGGTAATAGATCATCGGTTTATCATAGATCGGCATTAGCTGTTTGCTGATGCCCATGGTAATGGGATATAATCTTGTACCGGAGCCGCCTGCCAGAATGATACCTTTCATATGTTTTAGGTTTAGGAAGGTTTAGAAGGTTTAGGTAAAATTTGCTGGGACTTGCGCAGGCCAGCGATCAAATATGTCTGGTATTCTATTTTTTCTCTTCCTTCTTTATAAATTTGATCTGGCAAAAAATTTAAATCTTTAGCTATAATGAGATCATTCAACAATTCAATAGTGCTGCTGTAAGATATGGTGCTAAAATGGGATTGGTCTTTTGCTGTTTTACGAGATGTTCCTTCAGCAAGATTGGATGCAATAGAAACAGCAGCTCTTCTCATTTGTGATATCAAACCGAATTTCTCTTCCATTGGAAAATTTATTGTGGCCTTGTATATCCAAACAGCCAATTTACGGGCATGTTGCCAACTGGCAAGTTTTTCGAAACTGTACTCTTTCATTTTTTTAAGTTTTAGGGTATGATTAAAAACGGATAAAATTACACTTTGCCCTCATCCTAAACCCTCTAAACTCTCTAAACCTTCTAACCCTTCTAAACCCCCTTATACTGCCCCGCATAATACTCCCTGTACGCACCACTCGTTACATCATTAAGCCATCCTGTATTTTTTAAATACCAGTCGATAGTTTTTGATATGCCTTCTTCAAACTGAAGTGAAGGTTCCCAACCCAATTCATTTTTTAATTTCGTTGCATCAATAGCATAACGCAGGTCGTGCCCGGCACGATCTTTTACATAAGTGATCAGTTTTGCAGACTCGCCTTTTTCTCTTCCCAGTTTTTCATCCATCTGCCTGCACAATTCTTTCACCAGGTCAATATTGGTCCATTCATTATGCCCGCCAACATTATAGGTTTCACCGGTCTTTCCCTTATGAAAAATAATATCAATGGCCCGCACATGGTCTTCTACGTATAACCAATCCCGTATGTTTTCTCCTTTGCCATAAATGGGAAGCGGCTTATTATTGATGATATTGTAAATGCACAATGGTATCAGTTTCTCCGGGAAATGATAAGGGCCGTAATTATTGCTGCAGTTGGATATTTTTACCGGCAATTTATATGTATGATAAAATGCCCTCACCAAATGATCGGAGGATGCTTTGGAAGCAGAGTAAGGACTTCTTGGGTCGTAGGCTGTTTCTTCGGTAAAAAATCCGGTGGCACCAAGCGAACCATATACTTCATCCGTGGAAATATGATAGAATATCTTATCCTCTATATCATCCCCCCAAAATTGTTTTGCTGTTTGTAACAATGCCGCCGTACCGAGTACATTAGTAGCTACAAAGGATAAGGGTTCGCTGATAGACCTGTCCACATGACTTTCCGCCGCACAATGCAATACAGCAGTGAATTGATGTTCATTAAATAAATCACTTAATAAGGAGAGGTCGGTGATATCTCCTTTTACAAAATGGTAATTGGCACAGCCTTCAATATCTTTTAAATTCTCCAGGTTACCGGCATAGGTAAGTTTATCCAGGTTCACAATCTTATAATCCGGGTACCTGGTGACAAACAACCGTGTCAGGTGCGATCCAATAAAACCTGCGCCTCCTGTGAGTAGAATGGTATGCATCTTTTCGCTTTTATGCCGGGTAAAAATAGACATTAATTTTGTGAAAGAAGATGTAAAGGAATAATCAGAATCCTGTGAACGCAACATGAAAATACTGTTTAATCTCATCTACGTCAAACTGCTGTGCCCGGCCGGCGGCTATTTCACCGAATCTATTGCGCAAAGCGCTGTCTTCATAGATTTTTTTCATTGCAGCGGCTAAAGCGATTACATCGTTCACGGGTGTCAGGATCCCATATTCACCTATCTCATAATTATTGATGGCCCGGTGATGCAGGTCGGTAGCCGGCGCCAGCAATTCCCTTGGTCCCGAACTGCAGTCTGTTGAGATCACCGGCTTTCCACAGGCAAGTGCTTCAATCAGTACATTGGGAAATCCTTCCACATCGGAACTTAGTACAAAGCAATCGCTGCGGCTCACATATTTAAAAGGGTTATTATCAAAACCGCAGAAAATAATTTTATCATTCATCCCCAGGTCCGAAACTTTTTGTTTCAATGTTTCTTCCAATACTCCCCCGCCAACGATGAGTAATTTACAGGGCAGTTGTTTCAGGATAAAAAATGCCTGCAATAATAAGAGGTGATTTTTTTCTGTCCGGAACCCGCCTACATTGATAAAATGAAAAATACCGGGATCAAATGAAAACGCCGGCACTTCATCCTTATGCGTTTTAATAAAATTGAGGTCGATAGGATTATAGATCACCCTTACCGGTGTCTTTATTTTAAAATTTTCGATAAGGTCCGTTTGCATGGCATAGGAATTGGCCAATACCAGGTTGGCCCTCTTATAAGAAAACCTCACCATGAATTTGGAAAACATCCGGTATATCACCGACTGGCTTTGCTGCATCGTGGTCTGGTGTGTTCTTTCACACATGATCACTTTGCCTTTATAACCCCAAAAGCTTTTCATTAATGCATTGATATAACAGGGCCGGTATAAAAATGCGACGGAAATTTTAATATCATTCTTTTTACAATAGCGATATACCTTCCATGAAATATAAGGGAGTTTTAAAAACCGGATCGCTTTGTCCTGCACCAGTGGTTGCTGGAGGTTAAGTATTTTTATTTCGGGAGGAATAGCATAATCGATGATGTTGCTGTACAATGCAAGGTGTATATCAAAATCGTCTTTTAAATGCCCCAGCAGCAAAGAAACCACCCTTTCGGCGCCGCCGGATTGCAGGGTGTTGATGAAGATCAATAATTTCGGCTTTATTCCGTTCATTCGCTGTTCTTTTCTGTGGCGGGTGTAAATATCCGTTAATTTATTTAAGGCAGTATGGATTAATGCCGGTGACAAAGTCCTGTAAGTAATTCTTCCACCTTTGCAACAGCAGTATCCAAAGAGAAACGTTTTTTTGTTGCAGCTATTATCTTCTCCTTGTCAAATTTTATTTGCAATGCCTTTTCAATAACAGCGCTGAATGTTTTTTCATCACCGTCATTTACCAGCAACCCGTTCTCTCCTTCAATAATGATCTCTTTGATACCTCCGGGAGCATCAAAAGCAATTACAGGAATACCCCTGGCACCCGCTTCCAACAGTACATTGGGAGATCCTTCGTAATGCGAACCCATCAGCATAAGGCTGGCATCTTCCATTCCTGCGTAAGGATCATTTTTTTGCCCGGGTAAAAAAATTTTCTCTTTTAAATTCAACTGGCTGATCAAGGCCTCTAAATGTGCTCTTTTATCCCCTTCGCCTATGATATGATATTGAAACGGGATAGTGAGCCTGGCAACTGACCTTATCAACCGGTCGATCCCTTTTTCTTCGGATAACCTTGCAACGGTAATGAATTTGTAAGTAATGGAAGTATTTAGAGGTTGATACCCCGTTATTTCTTCCACTGCGTTATGTATTACCGTTATCTTACCCGGGGTGACATTAAAATTTTCAATAAGGTCCTGCCGCATATACTCCGATTGGCAAATGATACGATCGATCTGTTGATAAAACTTTTTTATCAGCCAGTTATAGATCTTTGGAGCACTTGTACGGCGGTTATTGATACTTACGATACTGGATTCACGGGCAACGAACTTTATTTTTTTTGGCAATAACCAACGGTAAATGGCCAGGTATAAATTGAGGTGGTTGGATATGGAGAAAATGATATCCGGTTGTGTTCGTCTTACTGTTCGCCTGATTGCGCCTAATGAATTGCGCACCCTTTTCGCATTCAGGCCAATTATTTTAATCGCGGGGTTGTTAATGATATAAAACGGGTTCTCATTATTCAATACAGCGAGGGTGATATCGAATTGATCGGTATTGATGTTATTACATAAGAGCGACACATACTTCTCTGATCCCCCGCATGCAAGATTGGGAATAAGCAGGAGCAGTTTTATTTTTTTTTTATCGCCCTGGTTCATATTAAAAAGACCATTACTGTTTTTTATACTGTGGTATGGCCCGGGAAAAGTCTGGGTTGAGCCGGAAAATTTTATTGAGCATCAATAGCAAAGTAAGATAAATCAAAAAAACGGTAAGCAATTTCAGTAAAACAGCAGAAGGCAGGAAGTCTGAAATAAGATAAAGCCCTGTTGCTATGGTGGCATTTACCATGACCATTAAAGCCGTATAGCGCAACACAGCCATATAATTAATGTGCTTTGCTATCTTTTTACACATAAAATACATCCCTATATAGTTCACCAGGTTCATTAAAATGATGCCATACGGGTAGCCATAAACGCCATAGTACCTGGTAAATACCCAGATAGCTGCAATCAGGAAAACGTTTAAGATCACCTGGTACAAAAAAGCGGGCCTGATGGCCTGTACGGCAATAAAGATCCGCGTTACGATGGCATTGATACCAATACTGAAAATGGTTATGGCTAGTAATTGCAGGAACTTTGCCGCGTCAACAACTGCGGCTTCATTGAAATTCCCTCTTTTATAAAAAAGTTGCACGAGAGGTGTTGCAAAAAAAAACATAAAGCAACCCAAGGGCACCAAAATAAACAGCAGCAGTTTTGATGTCCTGATGAATGTGTCATTCATGCCTGCGTAGTCGTTTCGGGCAAACTGTTCATTTAATTTTATTCCGCTTACATTGGCAAATTGTGCAGTAACAAGCGTGTTGGGGATATCGGCGATATTTTTTCCGTAATTCATTACGCTGATCACGCCCTTACCAAATCCACTCAGTAAGAACAGGGGAAAGAAACTGCTGGCCATTGTTGCCAATTGCCCCATCTCTGCAAAAAAAATATTGCTCCATACTTTTTTTTTGATGTCCCGGTTGGAAGTGAAAAAATTCCAGCCGGCAATTTTCTTCATCACCAATAAAAGGAAAATAAGATTGATGGTATAAGCTGCTATGCCGCCCAAAAAAATACTCAGTACATCGAACCGGCGATGCAATAAAATGATCCCGGCAATGACAATGCAACTGTTTATGCCACTGATGAGCATGGGTACCGTAAAAAATTTCAAAGAAGTAAGTATATTATTGAGGTAGCTGGTAAGCACCTGGAAAAAGAAGTAAAGGGAGCCAAGCAGGAAATAATTTTTATACGTGATGATATCGGCTTCGGAAAATTTTGACAAAAGCCCGAATAGCTGTGTCCCAAAAAAGAACATCAGCCCTGTAAAAACGATACTGATCAAAATATAAATACGGAAAAAATAGTTAAGAAAGCCCATTGCAGTAGCATCTCCTTCTTTTTCCCTTAATCGCATCGATTCCGGTATCAGCACCATGGTATCAATTGTGTTGATAAAACCCGAAAGCAACACCATGCTGCTGTATATAAAAAAATAGATGTCTGTTTTAATGTCGCTGCCGAAGAAGGCGGCAATGCAAATGGTAAGAATGAACAATGCCCCTTTAGCTATAATATTGAAGATAACAGAAAGGGCCATTCCCTTTTTATATGATTCCGTTTTTATCAGCCACAAAAAATTCATGGGGGTTTGTTTATGAAATTTTATGCACTGTATCATTAACGAGTTGGTAGATAGCCGCATCACCGGGACAAACAGCTTTACCGGTCCCATCAAATTGCAGATTATACCCCAGTTCGCTGATCCATCCTTTTTGCCGCGCCGGATTACCCATCACCAGGGCATAAGCCGGTACATCTTTGGTAACAACGGCGCCTGCGCCGATCATGGCATATTCGCCAATATTATTTCCGCAAATTATGGTAGCGTTGGCGCCAATGGTTGCCCCTTTTTTTACCACTGTTTTTTTAAATTCAGTTTTGCGTTCAATAAAACTGCGGGGGTTTATCACATTGGTAAATACAACCGAGGGGCCAACAAAAACGCCGTCTTCCAGTACCAGCCCGTTATAAACTGATACATTGTTTTGAATTTTTACCCCGTTGCCTACAATCGTATCATTGTCTATAAAAACATTTTGGCCAATATTGCAATTGCTGCCGATAATTGCCCGGGGCATCACATGGGTAAAATGCCAGATATGCGTGCCTTCGCCTACCTGGGCGCCTGCATCTACAATGGCTGTGGGATGAATGAGTGGGTTCGACATAAAAGCTGAAGTTGAATAATTTGTTGCTGTACAAGTGAGTGACACCTGCCTACCGGCAGGCAGGCAACGATGTTGCACAAAGAGCAATTGCCGGCTACCAAACTGTACTGCACAAAAATATGCCATCATTATTAATTCTTAATTCTTAATTATCAATTGCCCCTACCTTTGCCGCCATGCATTATGCTTCAATAGAAAATATCAGCAAATCGTTTGGGATAAGGACGCTTTTTAAAAATATCTCCTTTTACGTGGAAGAAGGCGATAAAATAGCCTTCGTGGCCCGTAATGGCAGCGGTAAATCCACTTTATTGAAGATCATTGCCGGCCTGGATACCAGCGATAGCGGCACTTTATGGGTACACAAAGACATAAAAGTGGTGATGCTGCAGCAGGATACGGCTTTTGATGAGATGAGAAGCATCTGGGATAATGTACTGCGTTTAGACAACCCCGTTGTAAAAGTGGTGAAAGAATATGAAATGTGCCTGGAACAGGAAGCCGGGAATATTGAAAAACTGACCGACCTGATGAGCCGCGTGGATGAACTGAACGCCTGGAATTTTGAAAGCGAATTGAAACAGATCCTTGGCAAACTTAACCTGCACCACCTGAATGAACCGGTAAAAAATCTCAGCGGTGGGCAAAGAAAAAGAGTGGCCCTGGCGCAGGCACTTATTGAAGCGCAACTGCACGCAGGAAAATGTTTACTAATACTGGATGAGCCCACCAACCACCTCGACGTACAGATGATAGAGTGGCTGGAAGATTATTTATCGGCACAGAAAGTGACACTTCTTTGCGTTACGCATGACCGTTATTTTTTAGATGCCGTGTGCAACGAGATACTGGAGATGGATGAGGAGAAGATATATGTGTACAAGGGCGACTATGATTATTTCCTGGAACAAAAAAGCTTAAGGCATGAAGTGCAGCAAAGTGAACTGCAAAAGGATAAGAATATTTTCAGAAAGGAACTGGAGTGGATGCGCAAACAACCCAAGGCGAGGACGACGAAATCAAAATCACGCCAGGATGCTTTTGCAGAGATAGAAGAAAGGGTAAACCTGAAGAAGGAAGATGCCGACGTGAGCTTACAGGTAAAGATGACGAGACTGGGCGGCAAAGTGCTGGAGATGAAAAAAATAAACAAGGCCTATGGCGACAAGATTTTAATAAAAGGGTTTGATTATACTTTTAAAAGGGGCGAACGCATCGGTATTGTTGGTAAGAACGGTATAGGCAAGTCAACTTTTTTAAAGATAGCCCTGCAGCAGGAAAAGCCCGATAGTGGAAAAGTTAACCACGGTGATACGGTAGTGTTCGGAAATTTTAACCAGGAGGGTTTACAATACAAAGAAGATAAACGTGCCATTGAATACGTAAAGGATTTTGCAGAATTTTTTCCCCTGGCCGATGGCAGCAAAGTATCTGCATCGCAGTTCATGGAGAAATTCGGTTTTAATGCAGAGCAGCAATACACCCCCTTAAGCAAATTAAGCGGTGGAGAAAAAAGGCGGCTGCATTTATTAAGTATCTTATTCCTCAATCCAAATTTCCTGATACTCGATGAACCTACCAATGATCTTGACCTGCAGACATTGAGGACACTGGAAGAATTTTTATTGGATTTTCCGGGGTGTATTTTAATTGTAAGCCATGACCGGTACTTTATGGACCGCCTCGTAGACCATTTATTTGCATTTGAAGGAAATGGTGTCATCAAAGATTATCCCGGAAACTATACACAATACCGGGAAGCTTTGGGCAAGGAAGGTTTTACGGGACATGTAGTGGAAGAAAATAAAATAGAGACGCCTGCCACTAAAGTGCGGCAGCCGGGTAATGAACCCAAAAAATTATCTTTTAAAGAGAAGAGTGAGTTTGATGGCATCGAAAAGGAAATTCCTGCATTACAGAAAGAAAAAACCTCGCTTGAAGAAAAAATGAACAGTGGTACAATGGCTTTTGATGAACTGCAGAAAGCCGCTGAGCGCATCAGCACAATTGTTCAACTGCTCGATGAAAAAGAAATGCGCTGGCTGGAGCTGAGTGAGCGGATCTAAGCCCTGAAGCTAAGCGCCGCCACTTTGAATGTTTCGATAATATAGTTACCTTTCATTTGCATATCTGCACATTTACACATCTGCACATTTGCACATCTACATATCCGCTAATTGCACATTTATGAAAGAACGTTTTTATTCCCTTGATGTATTTCGCGGCGCCACGGTTGCCTTAATGATATTAGTAAATAATCCCGGCAGTTGGGCACATATTTATCCTCCGCTGGATCATGCAAGCTGGCATGGTTGTACCCCTACCGACCTGGTATTTCCTTTTTTCTTATTTGCTGTGGGCAATGCGATGGCTTTTGTAATGCCCAAACTGGAAACTGCCGGTGAAGCTGCGTTCTGGAAAAAAATAATCATTCGTACCTTACTCATCTTCGGCATCGGTTTATTTCTTAACTGGTTCCCTTTTATCAAGTACAATGATGCCGGCAATATCGTTGCCAAACCGTTTGAGAACCTGCGCATCTTTGGCGTACTGCAACGCATCGCACTTAGTTATTTCTTTGCATCTGTGATCATACATTTCTTTAAATTAAGAGGGGCTTTTGTAGCCAGTGGATTTATATTATTATTTTATTGGTTCTTATGTGTAGCGGCTAACCCTCACGATCCGTTCAGCATCAATGGCTGGTTTGGCACCAATATCGATAAAGCCATTCTCGGCGAATCGCATATGTACCATGGAGAAGGAATTGCTTTTGATCCCGAAGGTTTGATGAATACATTTGCTGCCATCGTGCAGGTGATACTGGGTTATTGCGTGGGCAATTATATTTTAACCAAGGGGAAAAATGCAGAAATGCTCAATGGTTTATTCGTTGCCGGCTGTGTGTTGATCTTTGCCGGTTTTTGTTGGGATATGGTTTTCCCTATCAATAAAAAAATATGGACGAGCAGTTATACCATTTACACTACCGGCCTTGCTTTATTGATCTTATCGGTGATGATCTACCTCATTGAATTCAAAGGCAGCAAGGGTTGGTGGAGCCGTTTCTTCGATGTGTTCGGGAAAAATGCCCTGTTCATTTTTATGATGAGCGGGTTATTACCCAGGCTAATGGGACTTATTCGTATACCCGGTACCGTTACCCCCAGTGGAAAACAGAATTACTTATCGCCCTTTGGCTGGTTCTATGAAAATTGCTGTAAACCCCTTTTTACTTCCGACCCCCGCATCGGCTCATTGATCTACGCATTACTGTTCATTACAATGATGTGGTTCTTTGCCTGGATATTAGATAAGAAGAAAATTTATATAAAAGTTTAAGCGATGGTAGTGTTTAACGAGCTATACTGTTAAAAAAATCTTTTAAAAACTGCATTCTGCCTATGTTTCGACAAGCTCAACATGACAGAAAGCTGTCAGTCTGAGGCACTCGTAAAAAAATTAAGTTCTTTACGAATGACAATAAGTTAAAGTTTTTCTCGGCTTCGCTGCTAAAAAGACTTGCCACGAAGACTCAAAGGCACTAATTAAAAAAAAGCTACGCATTTTTTCTTTGTGGCTTTGTGTCTTTGTGGCTAAATTCAATTTTGTGATAAATTGTTTATCTACTTTTTATAATAAGTATCATTAGCAGCTTGTCCAAGACGATTTCCAGAATGCAAATCAAAGTTTAATAGCTCAACGCGTTACCGTTTAATTTTCCAGTCCCGTCACCTGTTTCTACAACATAGTATCCCAAGTCTATATTGAACTGTTTTTTATAAACGATACTGCTTTGCTCAATAAGGTCATTCATTCCTTCTTCCTTTACTATATTGATCGTACACCCGCCAAAGCCGCCGCCCATCATTCTTGCACCGATGACTGAAGCATTCAATTTTGCCTGTTGCACAAGAAAATCAAGTTCGGCACAACTCACCTCATATAAATTACTCAAGCCCTCGTGTGTGGCGTACATGAGTTTACCAAATTCAATTAAATTATCCTGCTTTAAATATTCCGCCGCTTTTTGTGTACGGTGAATTTCTTCTACTACATAGAGGCAACGGTTATACACTTCTTCGCCCATCATATCTTTATACGCCAGTAAATCTTCGCTCTTATTGATATCCCTGAAAGAACCGATGCCCATCCCGTTTTTAAGGATCTTCATCCCTTCTTCGCATTGATGCCTTCTCTTATTATATTCGCCCGAAGCGAGTGTATGGTGTACTTTGGTATCAAGCAAAACAATTGTATAGCCTTTCAGCTGCAGGGGTAAATATTCATGTGACAGGCTTTTACAATCCAGCAGTAACACCTGGTCTTTTTTACCGTTCATATTGGCAAACTGGTCCATGATGCCGCATTGTACATTGGGGAAATTGTGTTCGGCTCTTTGGCAAAGTTGTGCAAGTTCTGTAGGGGTAAATACGCAATTAAAAATATCATTCAATGCAAAAGCCAGTCCTCCTTCCACCGCAGCTGATGAACTCATTCCTGCACCACGCGGTATATCCCCGCCAAAAACACAATCAAACCCTTTGATGGATTTTCCCGATGACAAAAATTCATTTACCACAGACAGCACATAATTTTTCCACCCACTTGCTTTTTTTATAGCAGCTATATCAATGGAAAATCTTTCATCAAAATCGAGTGAATAGAAATGAATAGCATCCGTGCCGTTTTCGGCTACAGCATAATACACCCCTTTATCAATGGCAGCGGGCATAACAAATCCATCATTATAATCCACGTGTTCGCCGATAAGGTTGATGCGGCCCGGAGAAAAATACATAGCAGGCTGTGCAGGAAAATTTTCGGTAAAGGTTTTTAATACATTCGTTGCGATGGCATTCATGCAACTAAGTTAATGAAGTAAGTCTGTTTCACCATCTACTGGGCAGGTGGGTTCAGGTTAGAATCATTCTCTTCCTTATTCTTTTTAAATTCCAGCTTGCCAAACTTCCATGCAAAGTTGATACCTATCGACCTAAAAGCGATCTTACGTTCATTGTTTACCGTAAAGTTTGGTCCCTTCAGCAAAGTGCGCTGTGTTAAATTCTCACTGAAAAGATTACTGGCAGTAAGTGCAATGCTTCCCTTCTTTTTCCAGAATTGTTTGCGCATGGCTAAAGTATAAGAAGTAAATGAAGGATAAGTTCCCTGCACTTCGTGACGGGCTGCATTAAAGTTGGCAAAGAATTCTGTCAGTAATGAATTGGTGAACTGGTAGCTGGCATTAATATTCAACCTGTAGTTAAAACTATTATTGTTATAACCTTTATCGATCGCATTTATGGTATGGCGATGGAAAAGAAAAATATTACCCCGGATATTCAGCTTGGGGGTAATGTGCAGGTCGCCGAATAGGTTCAATCCTGCATTATTTTCCTGGCCAATATTCTGCCGGGTGCTCACTGCTACATTTGCATACAGCGAATCTCCAACTTTATATGATGGGTAATAAACAATGAAAGGCTGTATATCATGATCGTTGATGCGGTAAAATAAATTGACCATTATTGATCCTGTTTTGCCCAGGTCCCTACTGTATCCCATTTCAAAACGCTGGCCTATCTCCGGTTTTAAATAAGGGTTGCCCGTTGAAAGATTTTTCGGGTCTGTTGTATTTACATAAGGATTCAGGTCTTCGTAATCTGGTCGCTGTATCCTTTTGGAATAACTCAGTTTCACCGTTGTGTTATCATTGATCTTTTTTGATAAAAAAACAGATGGCACAAATGTATTGTACCCGGGTACTTTAACCTGGGTAAGCGCATTGGAGTAATAGGACGAAATTTCTGTGCGCTCATACCTGCCACCGATCTTAGCGTCAAATAATTTGGCTATCGGGAAACTCATTTCAGCATAACCCGCATATACTTTTTGTTTGTAGTTTAAATTATTATTCAAAAAAATATTGGGCTGGTAAGCCTGTGATGCCGGCTGGTAACTGTTTACTTCAGTACTGCTTTCAATATTATAAAAGCCTGCCTTGGTACCGATCCCCACTTTAACCTCTTCTGCCAGCGGTTGTGTGTAATCGATAGTTAATTCCGTTTCTCTTGTTGTAGCAGGGTTATATGATTTTGTTCCGTAGTAAAGTGAGTCCTGTGGCAACCATAATTGTTCGGCATAGGAATGGCCTTTGTTCTTTCCGGTACTGGTATTTAGGCTTGCTTCCAGCTCCTGGTCTTCTTTAGCAAAAGTTCTTTTGTAATTTAATGAAGCATCAGTAGTTTGAAAACTGAATTTATTGCCGGCGTTTATTAAAGAAAGTATTTCCGGTAAACCGCTGCTTTTATCGGGTTGTAATGCCTGGTTGGTGCTGCCGCTCCCATTAAATCCAAAATAATTAAAAGCAATATTACCCGAGATATTATTGAATTTTTTAACTGTCCAGTCAAACCCTGTTCCTGTTTGAAACCCCTGTCTTTCAAAATGGCTGTTAGCTGCCTGGTGAAGGGTGCTGGTGATATTGTTATCTGTTGTTACCCAGTAACTATCATTACTGGATTTTGATGGCAATCTTTTATTCCCGCTAAAAAAAACATTTACACCAAAATTACTTTTACGTGCATTAAAATTCAATGATGCATTTTCCATCCGGGTTCCGATTGTTAAGGATATATTTCCATTATAACCTTTTGTATTACTCGTTTTAAGGATGATATTGATGATGCCACCCAGCCCCTGTGCATCATATTTTGCACCGGGGTTGGTGATCACTTCAATACTTTTGATCTGGCTGGCCGGAATAGATTGTAAAACATCCGCAACATTGCTGCCAAATGCCGTGGAGGGTTTACCATTTATTAAAAATTTTATGCCTGAGTTGCCCGATAACTGAACATTCCCATCAGCATCTACTGAAACCTGTGGAATTTTTTTTAAGACATCTGTTGCAACACCGCCCTGTGAACTAAGGTCTTTTTCTGCATTGAACACGAGTTTATCAATTTTATTATCGATCAGTTTTGCAGTTGCGGTAACGGTAACGCCCTGGAGTGTATTTTTCTGTGCAGTTAAGGAAATATTTTTAAGGTCAATGATCGCATCTTTCTTATTGATGACCAGGTCACGCAGGGTATCGGCCTTATACCCGATATTTTCAAAAACAATCATAAATGTACCTGCGGGTATCTCTGTTAAACTAAAGCCGCCTGTTTTATCAGTGGTAGTACCTGTAAGCGGTTTTTTTTCTCCTTTAATAAAAATCGTTACTGTCCCATATTCGAGTGGCGCTTTTGATTCGGCATTTACAACCGTACCTATGATACTGTTTCCTCCGCGTACCTGTGCCTTTACAAAACATCCAATTGATCCAAAACATGCCAATAATATTATCCTTTTCATCCTTTCTTTTTAAATGGAGGTGCAAATATCATTTAGAATTCTGTTCAAATCCTGTTTTAAAGTAATTAGTGGTGTTTTTGTTTTTAAGCGGTATTATTTCATGCTGGTCGGGGCCGGTCTTACTCGTTTTTTGATAATATATAGTTCATCATTAAAAGTAAAAACCCTCAAAACAGTTGTCCTGAAGGCTTTTATTTTTTAATGCTTGCAGCGAAGTGCAAACCCGAAGAACATCTCTTCGTTAAAGGAATACAAAATGCAAAGCTTACTATTTATTATTCTTTTGTATTTGCTGAGGCGCTGCAGTTCCTGTAGAATCTTTTTTAATTGTTGCCGGCACTACGGGTACAGGATGTTTAACGCTTAATAATTGAACATCGAAAGTTAATATGGAGTTGGCAGGGATACCTTTTGGATTACCACTGCTGCCCGGGCGTGTTTGTGCTCCGTAAGCCATAGTAGAAGGGATGTAAAAGGAGGCTTTGGATCCTGTTTGTAATAAAGCAAAACCTATGTCCCATCCATTGATTACCATCCCGCGTCCAAGAACGAACTGCAGCGGCTGCACATGATGAAAAGCGGTGTCTTCATTGCTGTCAAATTTGGTGCCGTCGAGGAAATGCCCGGTATAATTCACCGTAAGTGTATCACCCACAGCAGGATTTCCACCGCTTCCTTCTTCTTTTACCGTATAATACATACCCAAGGCTGTTTTTACCGGTTTAATATTTTTTTGGGTAAACCAGGCATTCAGCTCCTTGTCATCTTTACTCATCTGTTTTGCCGATTCAGCTTTTTGTTTAGCCATCTGGTCGTTGATCTGCTTATTGATTGCAGCCTGTTGTTCTTTCTGGAACTGCTCTTTTGTTTTTATTGAAAGTAGTTTTATGAAATACTGCACTTTATCTCCGGGCTTGATAAAATCCGGTTTTTTATTTTTAGTGCTTTTGAATAATGCATCGGCATCAGCAAGGCAAACTATACTGTCACCGGGTGTCATCAACATGATCGCTTCAATAACGTCGCCTTTAAACCCGGGTTTATTTACGCTGTATACCGCGGGTTTCCCTTTGAATGTTTGGAAGGAGTTAAACAATAACTTGTTGTCGCAAATCATTTGCATATTAACACTGATCTGGTCGCCTTCCTGTGGTTTAGCCGAAGTGGGTTTATTAATGATGAAAGCATATTGCAATCCTGCATTGATCTTCTTATAATCGAATGAGGGTTGAACCGGTTGGGGTTGCTGAACAATTTGCACCGGCTTAGGTTGCTGTACAGGGGTGGTGAATTGCTGGTTCTTTCCTGCTACAGCAAGGCTAAACAAGCAGGTTGAGCATACTAAAATAATTCTTTGTATCATGATCCTGTTTAATTTTTGTTTTGGGTTATTAAATTATAAAGATATAAAAAAACAGTTTAAATGAGCGAGGCAATGCCGAATATAACAAAGAAACCGTATTGAGATATGTCATTTTATTATAACTATGGTAAGGCCCTGTTGTTGGAGTATGTGTAAATAGAAGTTTGTATTTGGGCATAATAAATGACCGGCGGTTATTTTTTAGAAAAGCACAAAATCTTTAGTTAAAGAAACAAATATAATAGTGCCATTTTTATCGCGAAACACTGCTTTCAACAATGCCTGTATTATAATTTTTTTAACATTCGGAGAATACAGTTTAAGAAAATTAAAAATTCCGATTAGCTAAGAATGGCGTTAACAAGTCTCATTTTTACAAATCTCATTTTCAGCTTCAATTTCAAGCGTCGAGTGTTGAATGCGGAGATGTTCTAACTCATGCTTTATTATATGTTTTAATTTTATAACCTGTTCATTTGTAAATTCTTTTGAAACAACCAAATGCCCCGTCATTGCATTTTCTGTTGTGCTGATAGCCCAAATATGCAAATGATGAAAATCCTTTACGCCATCTATTTTCAGCACTCCATCTTTTACTTTTTGTAAATCCACATTGTCAGGTACCCCGTCAAGCGAAAGGCGCAAACTATCTCTTAACAAACTCCATGTACTTACTATAATTACTAAACAGATAATGATACTTAGTAATGGATCTATCCAATATAAATGTGTGTAATAAATAATGATGCCTCCCACAACTAAACCCAATGATACCAATGCATCGGATGCTAAATGCAGAAAGGCTGCTTTTACATTAATGTCGCTTTCCTTATCCCTAAAAAACATAAAGGCCGAAACGCCATTTATTAAGATACCGATTGCAGCAATGATGGCAATAGTTGTACCTGGTAATGATTGCGGATTTTGAAACCTGAAAATGGCCTCGTAACCGATAGCACCGATTGAGATCAATAAAATAACTGCATTGAGTAATGAAATTAAAATGGATGATTTTTTATACCCATAAGTATATTTTCCGGTACTTTTTGATTTTGATAATTTAAATGCAATCATTGCCATTGCTAAACCAGCTACATCTAAAAAATTGTGCCCTGCATCAGAAAGTAAAGACAATGAATTGACTCGTAGCCCGATTACAACTTGTATGATAACATAAGCCAGGTTTAAAATAATCCCAATAATAAATGCTTTGTTTAAGTTGGTTATTACAGGGGCATGGGTATGACTATGCCCTGAATGATTGTGTTCTGAATGATTGTGTTCCATTGATAAAATTAATTTTAAAATTCAATATGGCCTCTTATTGCGAAGACATGAACGGGTCCCCGGTCTTTATTGTAAGCCGGGCTATTTACAAATTGATAGTCCAGGGATACAAAAAATGAGCTTGCTATTTTAGCCTGGTAATATAATTCTGATACCGTCTCTGGGCGGTAATTCAGTTTTCCATCACCGATAATAAAACCATATAAACCTGCATTCAAAAAATCTTGGTGGTCTTTTGAAATGCCATTGATTACCTGTGCTATACCGATGTTATCATTTGGTCTTTTCCAACTATTTCCTTTAATATTTATACCTGCGCTTATACTCCTGTCAATTTCTGTAAAAGCCCAGGTTGCTGTTTTACCATCGTTCCAACTGGCTTTTAAAAATGCACCAACGGTATTAGAAATTTCTTTTTCAGCATTTACTCCAAAGCCATATTTTACTCCTCCGTACTTTTTCCATTCTTTCTCCCCTGTGTAAACATCCACACTTGTGCTGTCGCCATTTTTTACTTCGCCTAAAGTTGTATTGTAAGTAGGTGCTTGCGAAAGGGTATGAAAAACTAAAAACCTTATTGTAACCGGGTGTTTTACTTTCCAGATCTTTTCAAACTCCAAAGTTTCAGAATGAGCTTTTGTTACAGCGTAATCTAATTGCAAACCATTGGCCTTACGGGGAACTAACACAGATGAGAAGCGTAGTGCCCATGATGGTTTTACAAGCTCGGCAACAATACCTTCTGTATAACCCCTTGTATCAGCGGGATAATCCCAGGCACCATTACTCATTAGCGACCAATTCATAAATTGTGAACGGGGGTCGTGGCTGTAACTATTATTGTCAAAAAAATCGGACAAAGAAATTTTGCCTGCTGTTATTGTTATACGTGAAGTCGGGATTTCTTCTTCCACTTGGTTGGCATCTGATGGCACAAATTCATAGCTTGTATTCTTTAAAGGAAAATTTTGTTTGAAGTATAATCTTGCTATGTAAAGCACCGGTGCTGTACTGCCAATTCTAAAGGTTTCACCATTGGTAAACCCTGCTATACCCTTTGCGGAACTGATACCTGAACCTCCGGTAATTTCAGGATTAAAATACAAAGCTGCATTTTTCCAAAGTTTGCGCCCTAAAAACAATGTAGTGGTAAGTGATAATTTTTTACTTTCTGGTTTGTCACTCAAGCTATTATTGCCTGAATATTTTGCTTTAAAAGAAGGGTGCGTTTGATTGATTGCAGTTAATTGAAAATGGCAACTCCACTTTTTGCTGCTGTCTAATGTAAATTGTGCTAAAAGATTTGTTGCAAATATGGCTGCTGAAATGAGTAAAATTATTTGTTTCATCACTTAAAAAATGCTTATTAATTGGTGTTAGAGTTTTTACTTTTTGGCTTTGTTGACAAAAGGTAAATAGTTATCGAAAAAGAGAGTAAGGCAAAGAACAAGATGACAGATCATGAAAACCAGTAGAGAAAGATTAAATGATTTCATAAAAAAAAAATTAGATATTGGTTAATTTTATAAGATCGTACCTTTTAAAATAAGAGCAGCTATGCTAAAATAAATAACGAGGCCCGTAACATCCACCAATGTTGCGACAAGTGGTGCGGATGAAGTAGCAGGGTCTAATTTAAGTTTTTTTAATACTATGGGTATCATTGATCCGCTCAATGTTCCCCACATTACAATGCCAATTAATGAAAAGAAAATTGTCAACGCTAATAAAAACCAATGAATGCCATAATCATATAAATGTAAATTTTGCCAAACGGCAATGCGTATAAAACCAATCGTCCCTAAAATAAATCCTAAGGTAAGCCCTGATAAAATTTCCCTTCGCATTACAAACCACCAATCTTTTATAGTAAGCTCTTTCAAAGCCATAGCACGAATAATAAGTGTTGCCGCCTGTGAACCACTATTACCACCACTTGAAATAATCAACGGAACAAACAATGCTAATACGACTGCTTTAGAAATTTCGGCATCAAAATATCCCATTGCGGTAGCGGTAAGCATTTCGCCAACAAACAGCACTATTAACCAAGTGGCCCTTTTTTTAATGAGCGAAAAGAAAGCAGTTTTTACATACGGATAATCAAGCCCTTCTACACCACCAAAGTTTTGGATTTCTTTTGTATCCCTTTGTTCTGCTGCATCCAAAACATCATCAACAGTTAAAACACCCAGCAAAACGTTGTCTGCATTGGTTACGGGTAAAACAACCCTGTCGTACTCTTTAAACTTTGATACGGCATCTTCCTTTGTGTCCGTCATTTTAAGGCTTACGCAAAAGCCGTCTAAAATATCAGCTATTTTTTTTGTGGGGTCATTCAATACAAAACGCCGCATTGGGATATCGTCTATTAATTTGCCTTCATCGTCAATTACATAAATAACGTTGGCTGTCTCCGTATCCTGATGATTTTTTCTAAGATGTTCGCTGGCCTCAGCAATAGTTAATTGAGTACTAATTGTTGCAAATTCAGTATTAATAAGTCTGGCAACGCTATTTTCGGGATAACCTAAAATATCGTGTACAGAATTTTTATTTTTTTCATTAAGTAATTCTAAATATGTTGAACGCTCAACTCCTTTTAGTAAAGAATAAAAGGCAATTCGGTCGTCCGAACTCAATTCATTTAATATAAAAGCAGCTTTTGTTTTTGTTAGTTTCTTTATAATTCGCTTTTGCAAAAGTGTATCTAAGTAGGGGAAAACTTTTGTTTGTGTAGTAGTTGGCAAAGAGCCAAATGCCTGTAAAGCAGTATCGGTTGGTACTGCCCCAAGCATTTTAGCAACCTCAGTCGGATGCACATTTTTGTTGCCATTGCCAAAACCAAGAAGGCTGCTAAAATCTCCTTTTAGTATTTTTTTACTGATTTCTTTCAAATTCATCATTCTTGAAACATTTAGCTATTAAAAAAGTAGGGCAAAGCTACTCAAAAGGACATTGTTTAGGCCGTCAAAATAAAGGAATGTTTGCAGTAAGGTTGCAAGTGGAACTCATTGATACCTGCAACAATTAACCATAAGAACATATTTAAAAAAATGCGTAAATCAATCTATAAATTTGATTTACGCAGCCATAGAATAATTTGTTACCCTTAAAATATCTCCATCACCCCCCGATTGCAAAGCGGCATTCAAATTTTAGTCTACTTTATTGATATCCCCTGGATGCTGAATTATCTTAATCTGCATAAGCGTAGAAATATTGATAGCTCTTTGTTTAGCAAGTAGTGCCTTTTCACCATCGAACAATTCATCAATTGTTGAAGTAAACAAATGTGTCCATTGTTTAAAATGTTCAGCGGTCAGTGGAATGAGTTGATTCAAACGTCGGTGGATTTCCATCGGATTACCTGTATAACCGCCTGTATAAAACAAGCTGTTTTCCCAAAAATCATACATCACGGGCAAATGCCTTTCCCAATTAACTTTTACTATATCATTAAAAATAAAGCCTATTGTCGGATCTTTTTTCACCTTGGCATAGAAGCCGTCCACCAGCAATTGTATGTCTCCTTTGTTTTCAATATCTTTCTTCATATGGTCTTTTGTTCTGCTAACGCTCTTTCAATTTCAGACAACAGGTCCTCATTACACAACTCCTGTATCAATGGAAAAAATTCCCTTTCTTCTTTGCGGATATGTTGCTCAAGTGCACAACCTAACTCATTAAGGCTGGTCGACAGATCATTGGTATCTTTAATTGAAGTAAATAAAACCCTCAGTGCCGCATGTTCGACCTCTATGTCGCACGCTATCTTATCGAGACCAGGATTGACTCCTTCTATCTTTTTAATTACGGCCTGCTCTTCTTCATTAAAATGTTTTATCAACTCATCATTGTAGAAACGAATGGCATAATCCCTCTTACCCTCCAGATCAGCCGGTAATCCTTTATATACTGGCGCTCCTTTCTTAAGCAATTGTGCCAAAATGAGCGCTCCATGATGCTCACGGGATAAAGATGCCAATGAAGAATGTCTTTTCATAACTATTAAAGGTCTTTGCGATTGAATTTACGTGTAGAGAACCAAACTGGTACCACAATCCATATACACATCACGCCGAATGAAAATATTACACCGCTGTAGGTGCCGAAAAAATCCTTAAATATCGCTCCTGTGTAACCCATCATCGCCGAAACATCCATCTGCAACAGGATCATTATTCTACCCAAATCAACCGGGTTCAATACTGTTAAGCCGATCATCGGCTTTTCAAGTGGATAATCTGCAAACTGGAATAATAAAAACAAGACTACCCCGTCAAAAAGCAATGAAAAATATAACCACAACAGGATAGCTGCGCCAATTCCCTTCGCTTTATCCCGCATTTTTACCGTCGCCAGCATGGCGATAGAAACAAAAATAATGCTGAGGAAGATGCCCATTGCTATCATCATAAAACCAACGGTATTTGCCTGGTATATTAAGACAGGAATACCAGCACCGATAAAAAAAGCCAATGATAGTGAAGCACTCAGTCCTATAAATAAACTCAGCCAGATAGTTTTTCTTTTCAACGGCTGACTTACCAGTAACTCTACAAACTCCGCACTGTTGTACACATAAATGGTAGAGAAGATAATACTCACCAACGGCACAATAATTAGGATGATATTTAATAAGCTCAGTAACCCTTTACTGGTATTATCTTCCAGACTGAACATACTAAAAGAAATAACGAATAGAAACACGGTATACACTAATACGATCCTGTTGCGCAAGATATCGGCCATCACATATTTAATGATCTTTTTCATCCTTTATTTTTTTTCATGAATTGCGCAATGGCTTTATTCAGCTTTTCTTCACCCGTGTCTGAACGCAATTCACCAATACTTTTGTGAAACCTAATCTGCCCTTCCTGCATATAAATTACCTGTGTTACCAGGTCATCCAATTCACTTAATATATGTGAAGTAACAAGAATGAGTTTACCTTTTCTCTTTTCCGTGATGATTTTTTCTTTTAGTATTTCAGATGCGACAGGATCAAGGCCTGCGGTAGGCTCATCAAGTATTAATACTGCAGGGCTGAATAAAAAAGCCAGTGAAGCACTTATCTTTTGCCTCGTTCCTCCCGAAAGGGTTCGCATCCGTTTATGCATTAATGTTTTCAGTTCAAAAGCATTTACCAGGTCTTCATCCAAAATAACTTTATTGCCCCGGATATCCTTCATCATATCCAATACATGGCCGATCGTCATATTATCGGGATATCGCCCGATCTGCGGCATGTAACCTATCTGTTCGCGGTACTGCCAGTGATGCAAAATATTATTTCCATTAAAAGTTATAAAGCCGCTGTCCTGCACTACCATACCCAGTATAGTTTTGATAAGCGTGGTTTTACCGCTGGCATTGGGCCCTATCAATGCAATACATTCTCCTTTATTACAGGTAACGGAAACGTTATCCAGGGCTTTTAGCCTTCCAAATTTTTTAGACACATTACTTGCGATGATCATAATCTTTTTTTAGAATATTTGTTTCATCATGGGATGTTCATCTACCAGGTTCTGCGGAGTGATGCCAGGCAATATTTTCTCCGTTTTATCCATTAGTGATGTGATAAAGCTCCTGAACAGGATCATCGCCGGTGGATTCTTTTCTACTATCATTGAATACAAACTAACTGGGTGGTATGGTATATCACCGACCTTATCCTTGTTAATGTCGTATCCTTCATATTTGTCCCAGTAATTATTATTAAAAGTATTGAGCACCAGCGACCCATTGGTACCTACGTCGAAAGTATTACCAATAAAATTATTTTTCGTTACGGTAATATCCATGCAACTCGCTTGTATTTGCATGGCCCAACCGTTATTTTCAAACAGGTTTTTTCCCATCTGTATACGGTTAGCGCCCTCCATATGAATACCGGTGGTATTTTTTTCGAAATGATTGCCTTCGATATAACTGTCTGTTATTTCCTTCAGCAATAATCCATAAGCGCCGTCACCCCAGTTTTCCTGGAAATAATTATTGAACATCTTTATTCCGTGTGAATACATCACAGATACCCCAGCTCCATTATTCCTAAAAATATTGGTGACATAAGTATTGTTCTGCGAAAACATGAAATGCAAACCATAACGAATATTTTTGAATGAGGTATTTCGCCAGATGATGGAATTGGTAACAAACTCGAAATAGATACCATCCCGGTGTCCGGTTATGGTATTGCCTATTATACGCATACTGTCACTCTTCCAGCAATGAATACCATTACCGCTTTGCTGTTCTTCGGGGCTATAGGCCGTTAGTTTATTATTCCTGATCGTGCAATTGGTACCCTGCTGTATATAAATACCAAAAAAAGTATCATCCAGGATATTATTTTCTATGACCACATCCCTGCGGTTATAAATTTTGATCCCCGCGATATCATCCATGCTTGAAACGCCTGAATGAATGATCCTAAAACCGTCCACTATTACTCCATTCGCTTTTACAGAAACCACTTCATATATTTTTTCACCATCCAGTACTGGATGGTCTATACCCATTAACACAATCGTTTTTTTTACCTGCAAATTCTTTTCATGATATACTCCTGCATCTACGAGGATGGTATCTCCATTGGCCGCCGCCATTATTGCCGCAGTAATTGTTTTAAACAGTTGATTGCTGCCTACGTGCAACGACTTTGCATTAGCACTGATAATGCACCCGGTCATAAATGATATGATTGAAAACTTTTTCATTGATCAAGTTGCTTCCAGCTAACAACAGCACCTTTATATTGAAATGCTGATTTTTTCATGCTGTCTTCATTGCTGAATGCCGCGATATTTCCGTTCATAGGTCCTCTGAAACTATCACTTTGCAGTAGTAAGGCCTCATCAGCTTTTATTAAGCTATGTTCACCCATAAAGTCTGTGAAGTACGCTGCTGATATATCTTTTTTTTCTACCGCCTTTGATTGGATGAATGACAGCAGGCAATGGCTATCATCAAATTTATATGTTTTGCCTTTCCGGGTAATTATTTCGCCACCGTATCGGTTGTCGCTGATGGTCATTTTGCAAAAGGAACAGTTGTCTTTTCCAATCTTTAAAACTTCGGGACCAGAAGTACAGCTATTTAACGATAGGAGCGAAATCATAGCAAACACTGTTTTTACAGCAATGCCTTTTTGTTTTAATTTTTTCCAGGATCGCCACTCGTATACTACTAAAAACAAAAGTATTACTCCCACTCCCACAAAGATCCATCCGCCCATATCGGGCACGGAGTAAGCGCCAAAATTCAACAGTTGTTTATATCCTATTAACGGAGGCTGGTAAGCCATTCCAGGAACAATGATCGCGGCATCCGGATTTAGATGATGGCCATAATTATATTCCCATCTCCAGAAATCAACCATGGCGATGACCCCGAAGCTTACGAAGAGTAAGAATAAAAAATAAAGCCATTTTCTTTTATTAAGTAATGCAACTAAAATAAATACCGCAATAAAAAAACTGATGATATAAGGTAATAACGTAAACTCAATAAAGTCTTCTGTATGCAGGGTCTTCATCCCTATATAATGGTTCAGCCCGTTCACGATGTCTACATTGCCGCCCAGTTTATTTGTAAAGATCATCAGTTTCAACCCCTCGGGGTATTGAGGAGCATTCAGTTCAATTCTCCACATTGGAACAAACAATACTACCACTAATGCCAACGCACATAGCACAAGCATTATCCTACTAATAGCTTTCATTCTGTTTTTCATGATCTTTAATTTTGGATGCAACAGGTCGGTACAAATATCATTTCTTCGCAGTTGGCAATAGTACCGCATCAATTACATGTATCATTCCATTCGATGCAGCAATCGATGCAATGATATGAGCGCTTCCATTCAGGGTCACTTTACCATCTTTCACAGAAACCGTAACATTATCACCATTCACCATTCCCAATGTTTCCCCATCAGTGAAACTTTCCGCCTTCATAGCAGAAAGCGTAACATGGTATTGCAAAATATTTTGAAGATCTTCTTTTTTATCGTCCTTCATTAAAGCATCGAGGGTTCCCGGCGTAAGCTTGTTGAAAGCATCATTTGTTGGTGCGAATACTGTAAACGGGCCTGCGTTCGACAAAGAAGTGATAAGATCCGCTTGTTTTAAAGCAGCAACCAATGTTGTATGATCTTTAGAACCAGCCGCTACTTTCACAACGTCTTTTTGTGAATCATCATCCTTAACCGCTTCCTGTCCGCCTTTTGGCATATTGCTATCAGTTGATGATGTTTGAGTTGAACTTTTGGAATTGCAGCTCATCAATATCACAACTATTGCAACTGAAACAAGTTTGAATATATTTTTCATAACAATCGTTTGACGGTTGAAAATGTACCCCGCATTAGCGGGGTACGTGAAATTTTTAAACTATTTATTTCCGATACTATCCGATTTAGAGATGTTAGTTCCAGTACTGAAGCTTATTGGCACATTGCTGCCGGCTGCTGATACCCTTAAATAGCCTTGCATTTCCTGGTGCAATGCACTACAGAAATCCGTACAATAAAATGGGAATATTCCAACCCTGTCCGGCACCCATTTCAAAGTTGTAGTTTCGCCGGGCATCACCAATAGCTCTGCATTTCCTGCTCCTTTTATTGCAAAGCCATGCGGTACATCCCAATCCTGTTCAATATTGGTTATATGGAAATATACTTCATCACCTAGCTTGATTCCTTCAATGTTGTCAGGGGTGAGATGAGAGCGAATAGCAGTCATATATACCTGTACTTTGTTTCCTTCCCGCACCACTTTGGTGGCGGATTCTCCCTTGGATACATACGGATTATTGTTGTCTTCAATCTTAAAGAATTTAACCGATCTATCTTTGATAACGCTCGCCGCCACAGCTTGTGCATAGTGGGGTTCACCAATTGTCGGGAAGTCTAATAACAATTTCATCTTATCACCACTGATGTCAAATAATTGGGCAGCCTGTGCCAATTCAGGGCCTGTTGGCAGGTATCGGTCTTTAGTGATCTTATTATACACGATCAAATATTTGCCATTCGGTTTTTTGGTATCTCCACCCGGTATGCACAAGTGTCCGGGTGAATAATAGGTAGGTTGACGGTCGATCACTGCCAGGTCTTTAATATTCCATTTTACAACTTCTGACGAAACAAACATAGTTGTAAAGGCATTGCCTCTTCCATCAAACTCGGTATGTAATGGGCCCAGGCCTGGCTTTTTCACTTCGCCATATAAAGCCGATTCATATTTTATTACAGGAATGCCATCATAATCGCCGATATAATCCTTTGCGGCAATTGCCTTTTGTATTTTCTCGAAACTAAAAACGGGGATCAACGCTGCAAGTTTGCCACTACCAACAATGTATTCGCCGGTAGGATCAACATCACAACCGTGCGGAGATTTAGGACATGGAATAAAGTAACAAATGTCTTTTAGTTCTTTTGAATCTAACACAGTCACTTCTGTTTTAATTTCAGATGTTGCAGTCTGCGTCTTTTCATTATACACATTGTGGGCATACTTAACCGACTGCTTTCTTCCTTTTCCGGCTTTAAAATATTCTTCTGCTTTCTTCCAATTAACGGCCATAATAAAATCTTTGTCACGCTTGGATGCATTTACTTCCAGCAAGGTGTTTGCCTTTTCTGTATTATAACAGCTAAAGAAAAACCATCCGCTCGATGGGCCTTTTCCGGAATGGCTCAGATCAAAATTTACTGCAGGGCATTGTAATTGAAAAGCGATATCCATGTTACCACTGGTTTTGTCCACACTGATAAAACTGATGGTTCCCTTAAAATTTTCCTTGTAAGTATTAATTGCAACGTCACCATTCTTATCATCAGGGGGCACACTAAATCTTGTGCCTGCCACAACATATTCCGTGTTTTCTGTAATGAACGGGGAACTGTGATTACCTGCACTGTTGGGCAATTCGATGATTTCGTCTGTACGGAAAGTTGCCAGATTTACCCTTGCAACACGGGGAGTATTGTTGGCATTGGCAAATATCCAACGGCCATCAATTTCACCATTGGTTTGAGAGAGTTCTAAATGATGCTGGTCATCCCATGGAATAAAACCATGCGATGTATTCAACATCGGTTTTGTTTCTTCCGAATAGCCGTATCCGTTTTCGGGATTAACCGAAAAGATCGGAACAACTTTCAGCATTCTTCCGCTGGGTAAACCATACACACTCATTTGCCCGCTAAATCCACCTGACACAAAATTATAAAATTCATCGTAGTGGCCGGGGGCTACATACACTTTTCCCGCTGCATCAGAACTCACTGTATCTCCCGCGTTTTTTGGTTTACATGCATTCATGCTCAACAACAGGCAGGTAACAATCAGGCCGTACAAGCTTTTTTTTATCTTTTTCATATTGATATTATTAGGGTTAAAATTGTATTCAGTACATTTCTCATTTTGCTCCATCATTCTTGCGCTGAAACTCATAGAGTGCTCTTGCATCATTATCAGAAAGGTTTTGATTGGGCATACGCACCAGGCACAATTCCAACATTGCCTGCGCCTTAGGATCTTTAGTGATCATTTCGTCTGTATTGGTAATAAAATTCATGATCCACTCTGCACTATGCCTAGTGGTCACGCCTTTCCAACCTGGGCCTACTAATTTTTCTTCAGTTAATTTGTGGCAACTCTGGCATTTAACGCCGTAAATTTTATTCCCATTATCTGCCATGGATTGATCCACAGTGGTGCCCACATCCACTTTGGTAAACTTACCCTCGCCCCTGTGCGGATCATAAGAAGGATTTCCATTTGTGGTATTTTCATTTGCCGTTGATGCTGGTTTGTCGGAACTGCTATTGCCTCCACAAGAGACGGCAACGATAATGATAACGCCGATCAACCCTGTTACAATTAATTTTTTCATGATGCGAATTTTTTGATTTTTAAATTGAGGATACAAGATTACTATAGCTGTAGTTTTTAAAATATGCGTTGAATCATAAAGGGGCCATATGAATATACTTTTCCCTGTAATACCGGAACTTTAGCTTAGATTACACAGATGAGCGGTCAAAACATGATTAAACTCAATCTTACACATGCTCAGAATCATCTCCACCATATTCTCTAGGGCTTAGTTTTGACCATTCTATTATCACTTAACTTATCAGTAATGATGATTGATATTGATCTTCTATTGGCATGGGGAGCGGCTTTTAAAAAAGTGGCTAAAGGGAATATCCTTTTCAGCGAAGGAACAACCTGTTCTTTTTACTATCAATTGGTGAGTGGGCAGGTTAGATGGCTCAATATTGATGATGAAGGAAAAGAATTCACTCAAGCCATTATAGAACCGGGCGAGTGTTTTGGAGAATTACCGTTATTCGATGATGAACCTTATGCCGCTTCAGCTATTGCAGATGAAGAAAGTGTTGTGATCCGTTTACACAAACCTGTCTTTAGCCAGCTTCTAAGTGAGCATACAAAAATCCACTTAAAGTTCAGTAAGCTACTAGCTAAAAAAGTGAGATTCAAATTATTACTTCTAAAATCACTGGCCTGCCATGACCCTGAGACCATGATTAGCGCCTTACTGAGGTATTTCAAGAAAGAACATAAGAATTTTTGCT
>JAYWAN010000155.1:0-4156 GCA_043782405.1 Chitinophagaceae bacterium | reverse complement strand
TTTTAATACTTCAAATACTTTTTCATGATCAGTATCAATATCAACCGGTAAATGATACCTGGCCAGGAGATTTATTATTTTTTTCCCTTCTTCAAAATGCAGGCCGTTCATTTTTTCTGACAGGTTGCAGGCCGCAGCCATTCCGATACTTATGGCGTGTCCATGAGGCAATTGGTGAAGATTTTCAATAGCATGGCCAATGGTATGGCCAAAATTCAATAGTTTTCTTTCCCCTTTTTCAAATTCATCAGCACCTACAACGGTTGATTTTATTTTCACATTTTTTTCTATCAGTTCTGCAACCAGTGTTGCATCAGCCTGGAATTCATGGAGGCTGAATTTTTCCAACACCGCAAACAAAGCTGTATCTTTTATGCAGGCGTGTTTAATCACTTCTGCAAAACCATTCACCCATTCATTTACCGGCAGCGTATGCAAAAAGGAATAGTCGTAAAAAATAAAAGCAGGTTGGCGGATAGTGCCCACCATATTTTTATAAACACCCACATCAATCCCATTCTTTCCGCCAATAGCTGCATCAACCATGGCAAGAATGGATGTTGGTACCAGGCCAAACTGTATTCCCCGCATATAAACAGCCGCCACATAACCGGTAATATCTGTAACCACTCCTCCCCCAACACCAATGAGTACAGTATCCTTAGCGGCTTCCAGTTTTATCAGTTCCTTAATGATATAATCAACCGTTGACTGGGTCTTATATTCCTCGCCTGCAGCAAATTTTATGACTTTATAGCCTGTAAATTTTCCTGCATGGTGCCGGTAAACATTTTCATCGGTGATGATGACTACATTTATTTTACCCGCTAATTCTTCCAGGAAAGAAAATCCAGCGTCGAAATAATACGCTACTTTTTTTTCCGAAAACCGATATTCTGTTTTATGCATAGCCATATATTAATCTGCGAAATAATTTAACCTGTGATTCATCCTACGCGTTCATTATTTTATTCTGGTGGTTGATGCTTTCCAGGTGCACCGCATCAAAATATTTGGTGATGAATTCTTTGCTTAAACCCAGCACTTCGCCTTTTTGAAAAGCCCTTTCCAGGATATCATTCCACCGATTTGTCTGTAAAATAGTGATATTATTATCTTTTTTATAAGTGCCTATTTTATCAGCGATCTTCATTCTTTGTCCCAGTAAGGCCAGCAGTTCATCGTCTACCTGGTTGATCTGTTCCCTTAGTGTTGCCAGCGCCGTTATGAATTCCTTTGCATCGGTATTTTCAAAACGCCATACCAATGCGTCCAGTATTTCGGCTAAGCGTTCGGGTGTTACCTGTTGTTTGGCGTCGCTCCAGGCATTGTCAGGTTCGATATGGCTTTCCAGCATGAGTCCGCCAAAATCGAGGTCGATACTTTTTTGCGATACAGATTGCAGCAAGGTTCTGTTGCCGCAGATATGTGACGGGTCGCAGACCAATAACATTTCAGGGAACCTTCTTTTCATCTCTATCGGCAAATGCCACATGGGTGCATTGCGGAATTCGGTATTGCCATAAGAAGAAAATCCACGGTGTATCATACCGATCTGCTTCAGGCCTGCTTTTTGCATGCGTTCAATAGCGCCGCTCCACAATTCAAGGTCGGGGTTAATAGGATTTTTTATCAGCACCGGAATATCAACGCCACGCAATGCATCGGCAACTTCCTGCACACTAAATGGGTTAACGGTGGTTCTTGCACCAATCCATAAAACATCCACGTCAAACTGCAAGGCATCCTGTACGTGTTTGGCCGTTGCCACTTCAACAGTAGTGGGCAGGCCAGTAATTTTTTTTGCCTGCAATAACCAGGGTAAGCCTTTTGTTCCAATGCCTTCAAAGAGGCCCGGTTTGGTACGCGGCTTCCAGATGCCTGCACGAAGTATATCCACTTTCCCTGTCGCGGCAAGGCGTGTAGCCGTTTCAAGCACCTGCTCTTCTGTTTCGGCGCTGCATGGTCCACTGATGATAAGCGGTCGCTTGTTCCATTTTTCCTGTAGGGTGTTGTTCATTGCTGTAGTTGCTGTTTGCATTGTAAAAATAATTTTATGTTACTGTTTTTTACTTTAGCGTGTTTTGTACCGACCATTCCTTAAAACTCATCTCAAATTTTATTTCTCCCTTACCATGCAACCCCACTTCCTTCCATCCCTGCATCCTGTAAAATTTTTCTGCCCGGCTATTGGGTGCCGTACCCAGCCAAACGGTTGTCTTTGTTTGGGTAAAATACCAGTCCAGCATCATGCGGTGTAATGCCTTACCAATTCCTTTAGCTTCATGATCGGGGTGCAGGAATAAAGCCCAGATATTATTGTCCTGCATATCCACTATGGAAAATCCTACGATCCTTCCGGCAATTTCACAAACCCAGCCCTTTCCCCTCCGGGTAATAAAATCTTCCACATCATGATCGGGTACCAATGCAGGATCGGACAGCATATTTTCCTTTACTGAATTCCTTACCACCTGTATCTGTGGTATGTCTTTTATTTCTGCTTCCCTGAAGAGCATGGTGTTTATTTTAAAATCCTTTTTATCTTATTGGCATTTTCAATCAATTCTGTTAAGTATTCAAAATTTTCTTTTTCCAGGCAACTCTTGAATTTTCTTAACTGCGAAATGTGTTCATTCAATACATCCAGTACATTTTCTTTATTCTGCATAAAGATGGGCACCCACATGGCGGGATTACTTTTTGCCAAACGTACCGTGCTTTCAAAACCACCACTGGCCATTTCAAATATGGCGTCTTCTTCTCTTTCTTTTTCCAGCACCGTATTCGCCAACGCAAATGAGGTGATGTGAGAGATATGGCTGATATAAGCTGCGTGCAGGTCGTGCGCATCGGCATTCATGTACAGCAGGTGCATACCCAGGGCCTTGTAAATTTTTTCCACCAGTTCTACAGCATCTGCATCAGTTTTTTCTTTGTTACAGATAACGGCTGCTTTGTTCTCAAATGCATTCTTTAATGCTGCGCCGGGGCCACTGAATTCTGTTCCCCACATGGGATGTGTAGCAACAAAACGATGCCCGTTCTTATGTTTTTCTGCAACTGCACAAATGGATTGTTTTGTAGAACCAACATCCATCACCACCTGCCTGTTAACGCTGTCTAATATTTTTTTAAGTAAATTTTCTGCAGCAATAACAGGTATGGCTAATATGATAAGATCCGCTTCTGCAATGGCTTCATCCAGTTCTTTTATTTCATCCACCAGTGCAAGTTCAATTGCTTTTTGCCGGTGCAAAGGATTTGCATCTACACCAATCACTTTTTTTGCAAGCCCTTTTTCTTTCAATGCCAGCGACATTGAACCCCCAATAAGGCCAATACCTATTACTGCGATCTTCATAAATTATTAATTACTGATTCTAAAAATAGCTTCGTCAATTTTTTCTTCTGTTGCACATAAGCTTATCCGCACATAATTATTCCCATTGCTACCAAAAATTCCGCCCGGGGTGATGAACACATTGGAATCATAAAGCACTTTATCACTTAAGGCATAACTGTCGTGATAAGTTGTTGGAATTGCAGCCCAAACGAACAGGCCAGCTTGATCTTCATCAAACGTACAATCAAGCATCTGTAATAGGGCAAAAACTTTTTGCCGCCTTGCCCTGTAAACTTTATTTATTGTATCATGCCAGTCTTTACCCAGTGTGAGCGCTTTTGCCGCAGCAATTTGCAGGGGCAGGAACATACCACTGTCCATATTACTTTTAAAACGCAACACTTCATCGATTCGTTCTTTTGCACCGCACAACATACCCATTCTCCATCCTGCCATATTATGCGATTTACTCAGTGAATTCAATTCTATCGCCACATCTTTTGCCCCTTCAATAGCCAATAAACTCATTGGGTTGTCATTCAGGATAAAACTATAAGGATTGTCATGTACCAGTAAGATGGCATTTCTTTTTGCAAAACTGATTAGTTGTTCAAATAATAGGGAAGAAGGCAACTGTCCCGTTGGCATCTGCGGGTAATTGACAAACATCAGTTTCACATTAGTCAGGTCTGTTGTCTCCAACCCGTTAAGGTCGGGGAACCAGTTATTCTTTTTCAACAAGTCATATTCGATACATTTAGCTCCTGCAATTGTTGCGGCGCTCCGGTACGTTGGATAACCGGGGTTGGG
>JAYWAN010000154.1:0-28928 GCA_043782405.1 Chitinophagaceae bacterium | reverse complement strand
TTACAAATGCAATACAAAAGGATGCAGTTGCAATAAAAGGGCCGATGGCTTACACGATACCTTTAAAAAGAAAGTAGATTATTTTAATATCAGCGTGGCTCAAGACCTCCGTGAAGTAATAAAGCTCCAAATGATAGCTACCTACAATCAACTAAATAAAGGCAAGGAAGAAACCTGTGTAACCTTACGCAATCAAATAAAAGAGATAGACAAAAAGCTGGAGCGGTTGGAAGAGCGTTTAATTATTGAAGAAATAGACAGGGCAATGTTTGATAAATACTGTACCAAGTTCATAAAGGAAAAGCAGGAAATCGAGAAACAATTAGCCGAAAGCGGCATCCAAGTGTCGAACCTTGAAAAATGTATTGATACCACTATGACTTATGCCAGCAAACTCAATACCATGTGGGATGCAGGTGATTATAATAAAAAACAAAGGTTGCAATTTTTGCTCTTTCCTGAGGGAATGTCTTACAATCGTATAAATGATGAGTGTCGAACCAAAAGGGTGAATACTGTTTTCCTCTATATATCCCAACTGGCAAGCATTTTGGGGGAAAAGAAAAGCGACAACAAGGGTTGTAAAACCGATGTCGCCGCTTTAGTGGTGTGGGGCGGGATTGAACCGCCGACACAAGGATTTTCAGTCCTTTGCTCTACCAACTGAGCTACCGCACCAAATAATATCATCTCATTTCTAATACCAATCCCGATATCGTACCTCATCGGGACCTTGTTTTTCTACTGCTCCTTCGTCACAGTGAAAAACTACGGCCGAGCTACCGCACCGCCTAAACTTCAAATATTGAAGTGGGCTGCAAAAATAAGGGAAATCTTTAGCTGAAAAAAGAAAAATAAGGAGAATATGGGCTAAGAGTACAAAGGAGAAAAAGAGAGAAAGGGCTAAAATGCAGTCTCTTTTACCCTCCTTTTCTCTTTTATCCTTTTAGCTTTTTACTAAGCTAGTTCCCATACTCACACAAGAACTTGATCCGCATCAGCTTCAGCTGCTCCCAGTTAAAATTACTATCGGCAAGCTCTTCCTGAGCCACCTGCAAAGAAGATGTTTCGCAACTTTTAAAATAATCCATGATCTCGTCCTGTTCATATTCATCCACCATCTCATCTATGGCATAATCGAGATTGAGCTTTGTGCCGCTGGCCACAATGGTCTCCATTTCTTCCAAAAGTTCGTCTATGCGAAGGTCGCGGGTTTTGGCTACGGTTTCCAGGGGAATCTTTTTATCTACGTTCTGAATAATGAAGATCTTGTTGTTGTTGCGGTTCACCACACTCTTCATCACAAAATCATCGGGGCGGGTAATATCATTTTCTTCCACATATTTTGCAATAACATCAATGAAAGGTTTTCCGTAGCGGATGGCTTTCCCTTTACTTACCCCGCTTATCTTTTCCAGCTCTGCCATTGTTGTGGGAAACATGGTAGCCATATCTTCGAGACTGCTCTCTAAAAAGATCACAAAGGGAGGCAGGTTTTTTTCCCTGGCTACTTTTTTACGGATGTCTTTCAGCATTTCCAACAGTTTTTCATCTGCTGCTGACGAAGCTATTGCGGCCTGTTCGCCCTCTTCATCATCTGCATTGGCCTCTTCAAATAAATTATTCAATACAATTTTAAATGAAGTTGGTTTTTTTAAGAAGGCTTCACCTTTTTTGGTAAGCTTCAGTAAACCATATTCAACAATATCTTTTTCAATTAAACCGGCTAACAGTAATTGACGGATAAGGCTGTTCCAGTAATAAGGGTCTTTATCGTTACCACTGGCAAAAACATCAAGCTCTTCATGCCGGTACATTTTTACCTGTGGCGTGGCTTTGCCGGTAAGGATCAACATTACATACTCAACCGGGAAACGTTCACCCAGCGCTTTCACGATCTTTAAAACAATAAGCGCACTGTCTTTAGCCTCTATTTTTTCTTTTGGATGTAAACAGTTGTCGCAATGCCCACAACTGTTTTTATCATCATAGTCTTCGCCAAAATAATGCAGCAATATCTTGCGGCGGCAAACACCACTTTCTGCATAACTCACGGTTTCGTTGATGAGTTGCGCCCCCACTTCTCTTTCACTGAGCGGTTTGTCTCTCATTAAATGTTCCAGCTTGGCCACGTCTTTATGCGAATAGTAGAGGATACACTTTCCTTCCATGCCATCCCTTCCTCCACGGCCGGTTTCCTGGTAATAATTCTCAATTGATTTTGGAATATTATAATGGATCACAAAACGCACATCAGGTTTATCGATACCCATACCAAAGGCAATAGTGGCAACAATTACATCTACATCTTCATTTAAGAACTGGTCCTGTCTATCAGATCTTAGTTTGCTGTCGAGCCCGGCGTGATAAGCCACCGCTTTAATACCATTGGCCACAAGCATTTTTGCCAGTTCCTCGGTTGTTTTACGGTTAAGCGTATAAATGATGCCGCTTTTATTTTTGTGCAACTGGATAAAGCGTACGATACTTTTATTGGTCTGCTCCAAGTTTATCTTGGGTTGTATCTCGTAATAAAGATTAGGCCGGTTAAAGGAGGAGATAAATATTTTTGGATTGCGTAAGCCAAGGTTCTTAACGATATCGCTTTGTACTTTTGGGGTAGCCGTTGCTGTTAGTGCAATAACAGGAATTGTTTCATCGATCATGTCCATCATCTCACGTAAACGACGGTATTCGGGCCTGAAATCGTGCCCCCACTCCGAAATACAATGCGCTTCATCTACTGCAAAGAAAGATATCTTGAGGTCTTTGAAGAAAGCGATGTTTTCTTCTTTGGTCATTGTTTCCGGGGCAACGTATAACATTTTCGTTTTACCGGTTGTAAGATCATCCTTGACTGTTTTCTGTTGTTTCTTGTTTAAAGTGCTGTTTAAAAAATGGGCAACATCGTCTTTGCTGCTGTAGCTGCGTACCAGGTCAACCTGGTTCTTCATCAAAGCGATCAGCGGCGAAACAATGATGGCAACCCCGTCGCTGGTGACTGCTGGTAACTGGTAACACAGGCTTTTGCCGCCACCAGTGGGCATAATAACAAATGTATCGTTGCCTTCAAGAAGGCTTGTGATGATCTCCTCCTGTGGCTCTTTAAAACCGTTAAATCCAAACTGGTGTTGCAACTGTGCGGCCAGGTCGGTTTGGTTTATTCTTGCTTTTACTTTTCCTGCTGATTGCTGAAGGGGCTTAAGTGCCGTAGCTTTATTACTGGACCTTATTTTTGCCTTAGCTGTTGCCATAATTTTACCTTCTTCCCGGGATATAAACAGAATTTAGTTTTAAACTGCTTTTTTTAAGGGCTGCGAAGTTAATTCAACACAACCATAAAATCAAAGCCATCGGTATTTAAGCAACAGCTTTAACTAAATTTTTCAATCATTTAAGATAATCAAAAAAAGTCAATAAACAAATATTAAAAAGATAAAACAAACCGGCCCTGCGCCACTCCCCAATGCGGGTAAATACCGTTCTTTGCATTATGAATGATTTAAAGTAGGTTTGCGCCGTTGATGAATAACGAAATGATCATACCTGTTGCTCTACGCACCATTGAACTGGAAGCCGAATCCATAGGAGGATTAAAAGCTTTTATCAATACCGATTTTGTAAAAGCTGTTGAAACAATCGCTGTTTGTAAAGGAAGGCTTGTGGTAAGCGGCATCGGCAAGAGCGCAGTGATTGCACAAAAAATAGTGGCTACTTTAAACAGCACCGGAACCCCGGCCGTTTTTATGCATGCTGCTGATGCCATACATGGCGACCTTGGCATGATACAACAGGAAGACATTGTATTGGTGATTAGTAAAAGCGGCGACAGCCCCGAAATAAAAGTATTGACCCCTTTTGTAAAAAATTTCGGCAACACACTTATAGGAATGGTGGGTAACCTCCAGTCTTTTTTAGCACATCACAGCGATATTGTTTTAAATACAACAGTAACACAGGAAGCCTGCCCCAATAACCTGGCGCCTACCACCAGTACAACCGCCCAATTGGTAATGGGCGATGCCCTTGCGGTTTGCCTGATGGAATTAAAAGGATTCAATGGCGCCGATTTTGCAAAATATCACCCGGGCGGAGCCCTTGGAAAAAAACTGTACCTGCGTGTGGAAGACCTTTCTGCACAAAATGAAAAACCTGCCGTTTTTGCAACAGCTACGCTTAAGGAAGTTATTATGGAAATGACACAAAAGCGTTTAGGCGCAACTGTTGTTATCAATGAAGCAGGAAATATTTCAGGAATAATCACCGACGGCGACCTTAGGAGAATGCTGGAGAAAACAGATTCATTTGAAAAGCTGACAGCAAAAGATATAATGAGCACCTATCCAAAAACGATTGAAGCCGGGGAGTTGGCTGTTGCTGCGCTCGATAAGATGAAGGCCGCCAACATCAGCCAGCTGGTTGTGGAAGAAAACGGGAAGTACAAGGGGATAATTCATTTACACGACCTGGTGAAGGAAGGGATAATATAAAGCAACATGAGTAAAAATAATTACGTAGCAATTATGGCCGGCGGTATTGGCAGCCGGTTTTGGCCGATGAGCCGCACAAATTTCCCTAAACAGTTCCTCGATATCCTGAATAACGGCAGAACGCTTATACAGGCTACTTACGATCGGTTTGTAAAATTCATTCCAGCTGAAAATATTTACGTGGTTACGGCAGAAAACTACAAAGACATTGTTGCGAAACAGTTGCCGGAACTTAATATTGAAAATATTTTGTGCGAGCCTTCCAGGAAAAACACCGCCCCATGCATTGCTTATATCTCGTATAAGTTACAGGAATTAAACCCTAATGCTAACCTGATCTGTGCACCGGCAGATCATTTGATCACCGATGAAGCCGGATTTAAAAAAGTATGTATCGATGCCCTTCATTTTACTGCCCATATAAAGGGCCTGGTAACATTGGGAATAAAACCTGTTTCACCCAACACAGGGTATGGTTACATACAATATGATCAGCACGCTGTTAGCGATAACGTGTATAAAGTGAAAACCTTTACCGAAAAACCCGACCCGCAGCTGGCCAAAACATTTGTTGCCAGCGGAGATTTTTTATGGAATGCCGGCATTTTTGTATGGCAGGTAAAAAACATCATCAAAGCTTTTGAAAAACACCTGCCCGAAATGAATGAAGTGTTTGAGGCGGAGAAGAATCATTTCAATACTAAAAAAGAAAAAGAAGCCATTGACCGCATTTACCCGCAATGTGTAAATATTTCGATCGATTATGGCGTAATGGAAAAAGCAGATAATGTTTTCATCATACCCGCATCTTTTGGATGGAGCGACCTGGGTACCTGGGCCAGTGCATACGACAGCCTGGAAAAAGATTACCTGGATAATGCTGTTGCAGGAAATAATGTAATGGTGATCGACGCCACACAAAATATGATCCATGCCGACAATAAAAAACTGGTAGTATTGCAGGGCCTTGATGATTTTGTAATAGTGGATACCAAAGACGTATTGTTGATATGCAGAAAAGATAAGGAACAGGAAATAAAAGATTATGTGGCAGAAATTAAAAGGAATAAAGGGGATAAGTACTTATAAAACAGTGATTTTACGGTCATATTGTAATAAAAATCGTCTTATCACAATAGCCCACAAAAATTTACGTTATTTCTAATACTAAAAACTGCATAAAATTCATAAAGTGCAGCACTAAGAAAAACTAAAAGACCAAGCCTTGCTAAAACCGATCCTGATTGCACTTTCTGCGGTGCTTTTGATTCCAAATTTCATTGATACCGATATCAATGAAAGACTGGCATATGATCACAAAGAACTTTTTGACCCATCGCTTTCCCGTATCAATTCCATTGATAAGCTTGAAAAATATATTGACAGCACCGAAATCGCTGGCGCCATAAATCCAAACTCTATTGATTATGTCGATACTATTGCACAGGAGATAAAAAAACGGTTTTATCATGGATTTTCTCATTTTACCGTAAAAGAAAACTGGATCGCTGCTTTTTCAGAAAAGATCATTGGCTACGGCCTTTCGTGTAAGGTTAAACCCGATGATATCATGAAACAGGAATATGCCGCCTGCTCCCAGCAGGCAATGGTGATGGTGGAAATACTTAAACGAAAAAAAATTTCTTACAGAAGCGTTGGTTTCCCCCATCATTTTGCACTGGAAGTGTTTATCAATAGCAAGTGGTATTATTTTGACCCGAATATGGAACCCAAAATGAGCAATGAAGAGCGGCTTGAAGAAAACTGGAAATGCTGTGCAGATAACCTTAAAAAATATTACGACACTTCAAGATTCAAAGACCTTGACTGGAAATTCGGGAACAATCAAACGGTAACCCAGGGAAAGATAAACCAGTCTTATGCAGGCAATGCAAAGATCTTCCAGGCTTCTACTGCTGCATTATCCAAAATACTATGGTGTTTTCCATTGTTATTGTTGTTTTACAGATCTCGCAGGTCAAAGAAGCAATAATTTAAAAGGCTTTGGTTATTTTTGATGAATAACCAAATCAGCAAACCTTGTCACTTTCCATACGAAGCAAACTTCCCAACATAGGCACTAATATATTTACGGTAATGAGTGTGCTGGCTGTTGAGCACAAAGCTATTAACCTTGGCCAGGGTTTTCCGGATTACCCCATGAGCGAAGAACTTATTTCGCTGGTGAACAGGGCTATGCAGAACGGGCACAACCAATATGTGCACATGTGCGGACTGCCTGTATTACGTGAACGCGTAGCCGAAAAAATTGCAGGCTTATATGGAACCAATATCAACCCCGATGCCGAGATCACCATTACCCCGGGCGGCACATATGCCATTTATACAGCACTTACAACAATACTGCAACCCGGCGATGAAGTAATTGTTTTTGAACCGGCATATGACAGCTATATACCCAACATAGAAATAAATGGCGGCGTACCAGTGTTGATCCCGCTGACCTACCCGGATTATAAAATTGACTGGGAACTGGTAAAGCAAAAAATTTCTCCTAAAACAAAAATGATCATGCTGAACACCCCCCATAATCCAACCGGGAGTGTATTAGGCGCAGGCGATATTGAGCAGCTACGGATGATCGTAAAAGATACCGGCATTTTTATTTTAAGCGATGAAGTATATGAGCATTTGATCTTTGATGATAGGAAACATGAAAGCATGCTGCGCTATCCCGACCTGTATGAAAGAAGTTTTGTGTGTTTCTCTTTTGGAAAAGTTTATGATTGCACGGGCTGGAAACTGGGCTATTGTGTTGCACCAACTGCGCTGATGGAAGAGTTCAGGAAAGTACACCAGTTCAATTGTTTCAGCTGCAACAGCCCGGTTCAGTTTGCGCTGACGGAATTTTTACAACAAAAGGAAAATTATCTACAATTAGGAAGCTTGCTGCAAAAGAAACGGGATCATTTTAAAAACCTGATGGCACAAACAAGATTTAAAGCCCTGCCATCTCACGGAAGCTATTTTCAGCTCTATAGTTATGATGGCATAAGCGATGAAAGCGAAAAAGATTTTGCTATACGGCTAACCAAAGAATATGGCGTGGCAACAATACCCGTTGCTGCTTTTTATAAAGAAGGCCGGGATAATAAAGTGCTGCGTTTTTGTTTTTCCAAGCAGGAAAATACACTTGAAGAAGCGGCGGGCAGGCTGATAAATTTGTAGGCGCCTTTATCAAATAAGTTTTTCATTGAACTGTAATTTTTAGGATGATCCTATTATAATTTTTCATACAGTGCCCTTAACCTTTCCCTCGTCATCAGTTTTTCCCAGTCTTTTCCCAAGGCGTTTTCCCAAAGCGGTTTCATGCCAAGCGATACATCAATCATTTTATTAAAATCCTCCTCACTCAAGCCGGCACAAATGTTTTTAGGGATATCGATCTTGTTTTTTTCCACCATATACTTGAACTCTTTCACACCATCCGGATAAAATTCCTGCAGGTGGTCGAATACAATACAATTACCAATACCGTGTTTGGTACCCAATAAATAACTGAGGCCGTAACTAACGGCATGGGCTACACCCACCTGGCTGTAGGCGATACTCATACCTCCGGCATAAGAAGCCATCATTAATTTATCATCACTATCTGCATCCCACCCATCCTTGTTCACATACACATCCCTGCACAATTGCAAAGCTTTTTCGCCATAACTTTTACTGAATTCGTTCAAATAAGTACCATTGAGACTTTCAATGCAGTGAATATAACAATCCATGCCGGTATAAAAACGTTGGTTGGCAGGAGCATTAGCGGTTAACTCAGGATCTAAAACGATCTGATCAAAGGGGGTGAAATCAGAATTCATACCCAGCTTTTTTGTTGGCCCGGTCAATACAGTTGTACGGCTTACCTCGGCACCGGTGCCGCTGAGGGTAGGAATACCTGCTTTATAAACGCCGGGTTTTTTAACAAGGTCCCACCCCTGGTAATCGGCGCTGCTGCCGGGATTGTTCATCATCAAAGCAACAGCTTTCGCCAGGTCCATGGCACTACCGCCTCCAATACCAATGATACCGCTTACTGTTCCAAATTCTTCTTTTAACTGGTTTGCCAGGCTGTCAACATAAGTTGTTTTGGGTTCGTAAGTGACATCTACAAAAATTATTTTGTCATTGTTCTTCAGCGGAACCCTCTTTGGTAATTCTTTTTGCTCAAAAAAATTATCTACTAAAAAGATCATTGGAGCACCCGCTTTCCGGTGCGGTGCGATAATTTCATCTAATTGATTAAAAGCGCCACGGCCATAAATTACAAAGCCCACCATTTTAAAATTCCTAAACGCCATAGTATGATTTTTTTGCCACGAATTACACCATCAACACCAATGTTTTCATTGGTGTGTGCATTGATTTAATGTTGAAGTTACATAAAATGTTGAATAAAGATTGCTCAGCCCGATCAGAAGAAGGATAAGAAAAAGAGGAAGAAATATGGGTTAAGATACTGTGTACGTCCGTGCATTGTTAGTGTTTCGTTGTTTTGTTTAAAGTTTATTTTTCAAAGAATCTGTCTTTGAGTTATTCTTCGAATTTAGCACTGGCGGGCAACATAATGATTTACGCAATTCCCAACAACCATTATTATCCCAACCGTATTTTACCTTAATTATTTGGAATGCATATTTATAATTTTTGCAGCCCTCTCCAGGTCTTCGGGCGTATCTATCTCCACACCCATGTATTCGGTTATCACCATTTTTAAGGATACACCATTTTCGAGATAACGCAGGCATTCTATTTTTTCTGCAGCTTCCAAAGGGGTTATTTCCCAGTTGGTAAAATTCAGCAAAGCCTGCTTGCGGAAAGCATAAACACCAATGTGTTCATAATAAACCGGGGAAGTGTTTTTATCCCGGTGGTAAGGGATGGCGCTGCGGCTGAAAAAAAGCGCATTATTGTTTTTATCAACTGCCACTTTTACGTAGTTGGCATCATTGATGAGCTCCTGCTCTTTCAATACCTGCATTAAAGAGGCTACCTGCACTTTTTCATCTTCAAAAACATCCAATAATTTTTGCAAAGGTTCTTGTTGAACAAAGGGTTCATCACCCTGTACATTCACTACAATATCAACAGTCATGCCTGCAACAGCTTCTGCAATGCGGTCGCTGCCACTTTCGTGTGCTGCACTACTCATCATTGCCTTGCCACCATGATCAATAATTTCCTTGTAAATAATATCACTGTCGGTAACTACGATTACCTCGTCAAATAATTTTGTGGCAACAGTATTGTCGTAAGTGTGACGGATAACGGTCTTATCGCCCAGCACCTGCATAAGTTTGGCGGGAAAACGTGTGGCAGCATAGCGTGCCGGTATCATGGCGATTTTCTTCATGGCTTAAATAAAAAACAAAATTACATGATCTGTGCGCAATTAATAAGTTACAGGAAGTTCAGTAAAACTATGGTTGCAATTTTGGCAGCGGTAAAGTTTGCTATAGGTGGAGGGTTGCCCGTAGGCCACCTGGTTTTTTAACTTACCCCAAAAACTACCAGGGGTACTTGTTTTTTCTTCAGCGATTAATGAAAAGCTTTGGCAATTTGGACAGGGAATTTCTGTGAGATAAGCCCTTTCTGCATCCTTGATGATGCCAACCGCTTTTACATAATCCTGCTCTTCCACCAGCAGCTTAATACCCCCCAAAGCGGGGCTCAATAAAGGGTCGATGGTGATGATATTCTCATCTTTTAAATAACAGGAAACTTCGTTTTCCTGTAACATGCCAAGTGTCATATTAGCCAGGAGATAATTGTCGTAAGATGCAATCTGTTTAAAGCTCATGTTAATTATTCTTATCTGCCATAATCATCCCCATATTCTTCTGCATATTTTTCGAAGCGTTTAATAAGGGCGATATTCTTTTTTTCAATTTCCGTGAGATCGGTCTTAACATCAACGGTATTGGGAATATACCAGTCTTTGTCTTCAAACATGTCGCGTAAATTTTTCTTCTTAAAGCAATAGCCATGCCTTGCAAAAATCTCATTGCGCATGATCTCCAGCTCGGGCTTCATTAAATTATTTACATCATCATCGGTCAACAATCTTTTGGAAGCCACCGGGTATTGGCCTACATCCTGCAGGTAAACAAAAGCCCTGCGCTTAAGGCTATAGTCTTTTGTTTTTAATGTAGCCGTAGGTGTATTGGGTTTCCATGAGCCTGTTACCATATCGGGCTGTTTGGTATCGATGGTAAAATTAAATTCGCCGTCATATTGATCATCGCCCGGTTCTTTTGCCACTACATTATATTTGTCATTGATAAATTTTACAATGCCGGAATAGGGCCTGTCATTACCACCAACGATACTTCTGCCCTCAATGGTATCTCCTGCAATTTTGGTAATAAGTAACGTGATCTTATTATCGCCAAACGGACCTACATAAGAACCCAACAGGTTTATTGTTGGAAGTGCGGCTGTGGACACAGAATCTTTACCATTGCCTTTGCTATCGGTTTTATTGCCTGAAGAATTGCAACTGCAAAGCCCGCTTATCGCCAGGGCCGAAATAAAAATATAACGGATCATAATATTTCGTTTTTTTTGTAAAGTACAATTTTGACCGCAACACGCAAAAACATATTGCAACTATTTCTTTTATCTGCTTTGGGATTTTTTTCTTTCCTGATGTTGCGGATAATATTTCTATATATCCCTGTACAAACCGACGTTGCATTTTTACAATTAAAACAGGAATATATTCATATCACCGCATGGAGGATTGCTTTTTTTGTACATGTATTCACCAGTTTACTGGCTTTGCTGGCAGGGTTCACACAGTTCTCTAAAAAACTATTGCGGCAAAAACCAAAACTACACCGTGTACTGGGCTATACCTATGTAATAAACGTGTTGATGATCACGGGCCCGGCAGGATTGTTGATGAGCTTTTATGCCAATGGCGGCATTTCTTCACGCATTGCATTTGTGTTACTTTCTTCCTTATGGATAAGCACAACTGCACTTGCGCTGTACAAGGCGATAAGGAAAGATTTCAGGGCCCACCGTTTTTTTATGATACGCAGTTATGCATTGACGCTCTCAGCTGTTACGTTGCGGATATGGAAAGTATTATTGGCAAATTTTACACACGTGCCGCCAATGGACCGTTACCGGATCATTGCATGGCTCGGTTGGACATTGAACCTGCTTGTTGCCGAATTGATCATTCTTTATTATATCAAAAAGAGGCAGGTAAATAAAATTTCGCTGCAACACTGATCTATTGTTTGCCATCAATAATTATTGGCGCACCGCTTTTTCCCATCACAATTACTTTTGCATTGGAGCTTAAAGCAATTTCTTTTAATGCTTTGATCTGTTCATATTGTAATTGCTGATCGGTGAGGCCGGTATTAATGATGCGCTGGTAATCTGCAATACCCTGCGCTTCCACCCTTTTGCGCTCGGCTTCCTGTTTTTCTTTCTGTAAAACGAATTCCATTTTCTTTGCGTCCTGCTCTGCATTTATTTTTGATTCTATAGAAGCTTTTACCGAAGTAGGCAGGGCAATATTTCTTACGAGTAATTGTTCCAGCATCAGTCCGCGTTTTTTAAAATCATCTTCGATACTTTTATAAATGCGTTGCTGAAACTCATCTCTTTTATTGCCGAAGAGATCTACTGCCTGGTAATACACGGCGTTATCACGGATCTTTGTGCGGGTAATAGGCCGCACGATCTTATCGCGATAATCATCACCGGTTTCTTTTAATAATTTGGGAGCATCTGTTGATACGATCCTGTATAAAACAGTAAGGTCGATAGTTACTTCCAAACCATCACTTGTTAATACCCGAATAGCATCATCGCCTGATTTCTGGCCTTCATCATTAATGCCGCTCATGGTATAGTTCTGTGTCTTTACATCGATCTTTTTTATTTCCAGTAAGGGATTTACAAAATGCAGGCCACTGCCCAATACATCACTTTGTATGCTGCCAAAAAGTACTTTAATGCCGATTTCACCAGGATTTATCTGGATGATACAGGCGGTAAGTATGCCCAATCCGATAAAAATAAAACCGATGATACGGCCGGGAGTTTTGAACCTTGCAAGCGCAGGATTATTTTTTAATACAACTGTGGCCACAATTAAAATAATGATCCCAATTATTATTAAGAACATAAAAATAAGTTTAGACAGCTAAGGTCACTAAAACAATTAACAAGATGCGGAAGGGTTTTGCACATAAAAAAATCCCCTCTTTGGAGGAGATTGCGGTTAGGTGTTCTACGGCTTGGAACCGTAGTGAAGCCAATTAATTATTCAGCATCAGCGGCATCACCAGCATCAATAGCTCTTCGTTGTCGCCCTGCTCAGTGGGTTTAATGATACCAGCTTTTGTTGGTGTACTCAATTCCATATTGATATCGCCTGTATCGGCACCGCTCAGCATTTCAATTAAAAATTTTGCGTTAAAAGCAATTTGCAGGTCTTCACCATCATACTGGCAGGCCATCCGCTCATTACCTTCAAAACTAAAATCAACATCCTGTGCAGCCAGCTGTAGTTCACTGCCGCTGATACTTAGGGCAACCTGGTTGGTGCTTTTATTACTGAAAACACTTACACGGCGCAGGGCATTCTGAAAATCATTTTTATTTACCGTCATTTTATACGGGTTATCAACCGGTATCACCACTTTATAATCGGGAAAACGGGCATCTATCAGGCGGCAGACCAATTCGGTACCACCATGCGCCACAAATAAATGATTGCTATTATAGGAAATATTCAATTCATCCTCATTATCGGGCAGGGCGCTCTTTAATAAGTTCAGTGGTTTTTTAGGAACGATAAAAGAATCTTTCTTTGGGCAACTTACATCTTTACGGGTATAACGTACAAGCCTGTGCGCATCTGTTGACACAAACGTGATGCCTTTTTTATCAAGTTCAAAGAACACACCTGTCATTGCGGGGCGCAGGTCGTCATTACTTACAGCAAACAGCGCCTTATTAATTGCAGTAACGAGTGCAGAAGAAGTCATGGTAAAAGAATTGGCATCATCTGCTGCTGGTTCTTTTGGAAAATTGTCGGGATTTTCGCCCATTACTTTATACTTACCATTATCGCTGGTGATTTCAACGGCAAAATTCTTATCGATATTAAAAGTGAGGGGTTGCTCAGCAATATTTTTTAATGAATCCAATAAGATCTTAGCCGGGATACACACTTTCCCACTGTCCTTGGCTTCAATATCAAGATGAACTTTCATTACGGTTTCCAGGTCCGTGGCCACAACTGTAAGCTTGTTCTTTTCAATTTCAAACAAAAAGTCCTCAAGGATTGGCAAAACGGTATTGGCATTAATAACACCGCTGATCTGTTGTAACTGCTTCAGCAGGGCCGATGAGGAAACGATAAACTTCATAATTATATCTTTAGTTGGCAAATATAAAATTAACCCGCCTAAATGTACGGGCAATTTTTAAACAAATTTCAGCCGGGCTGTTGTAAATTGCCATTCCTACTAAAATAAACCCATAATGCATGTTTGACAAACTATTTGGCCGGGGTAAAAAACCAGAACATCAGCCAGCCATTAATTTTGGCCGTTACAGCGATAATAATAAGACCCTGGAAAAAGTAGCCTGCTGGGCCGATGCTGATAAACTGTATAAAGAAAAAAAATATACCGAAAGCATCGATGCTTTTTTTGATTACCTCCGCGATGATGCGGCAAACAATGTAATGCTCACCCGCAATGGTGCCGATTTCAGTTTCGAGATATACCAGGGCTCAAAAGTGGTACGGGGTAAGGGCAGTGCAAACCATTTGCAGGCAGAAGTAAGCCTGGCAAAAATGCCACAACCTTCTGTACCCGTAATGCGCAGGTTGCTGGAACAGAATTTCTCTCTCTATTACAGCCGTTATTCATTGGATGGCGAACGTCTTTGTATGCGGTTTGACAGTGATATCGATACCGCCAATCCCAATAAATTATATTATGCGTTAAAGGAACTGGCTACAAAAGCCGATAAACAGGATGATCTTTTGGTACAGGATTTTTCTTCGCTGCAGGCGTTGGATACGGAACATATTACCGCCATTCCTGAAGAGGAAAAAGAGACCAAGTTTGTTTTTGTACAAAAATGGATCAGCGAAACCCTGCAATATGTACAATCCCTTGATGCAGAAAAATTCAGTGGCGGCATTGCATATTTATTATTGGCACTTGCCTTCAGGATCGATTACCTTATTTGCCCGGAAGGCAGCCTCCAGGCAGAACTGGAAAAAATCCCGGTTCTTTATTTTATAAAGGACGAAAAACCTGCCACAGAGAAAAATACCGCAATGATAGACGCATTCACAAAACTGCAGGCAAGGCCAAGGGAGGAATTCTTCGATGGGTTATTTCGCAATAAAAGCAGCTTTGCCATTGTAATGCCGCAAAACCAGGGCAGTATTACTGATGCCATTAATGGCGCTAACAATAACCTGGTATGGTATCGTGATAATGATTACCCGTTGATTGCGCAGCAAATCGCTGAGTATGGGATCTCCTACTGCCAGTATTCTTACAGTTTACCCAGGCCTTTATCCGAATTATTTCAATTGATGATGCAGGTAAACTATGCTGATTATTTTACTGCACTGGGTTTTACGGAAGAATATTATGACGGATCAAAAAATAAATTCAACAGCGAAAAGATAGTGGCAGCAATCAATAACATTGAAAGCAACTGGCAAAAAAAATACCCAAAACTTAATTGCAAAACCGGGAACCTGAAATTTGATAATATGCTGAATTTTAATCACAGTTTTACCAATGAGTTAGCGTTATTGAATTTCGACTCAAAATGATCATTTAATCAGATTAATCTGGCCGTTCATGCTTACACAAGATATAATAGAAAAATACCAGGATGCCATTATCCAGATCGCTACACAAGGCGGTACGGGTACAGGTTTTTACGTAAAGGAATTCGATGTGATCGTTACCAATAATCATGTGGTAGACAATTCTGCCGAAGTGACGATACAGGGTAAGGTATTCCCCAAATTATTAAGTCGTGTATGGTACACCGATAGGAAACACGACCTGGCTTTTTTAGAACCACCGGCCGGTGCAATGTTAGCAAATGTTCAGCTGGGCCATTATGAAGAAATGAAAGACGGCGATGAGATCGTTGCCATCGGGCATCCTTATGGATTAAATTATACGGCTACACAGGGAGTGATCAGTAAAGTGGACAGGATACGCGACGGATTGAAATATATACAGATAGATGCGGCTATCAACCCTGGCAATAGCGGCGGGCCATTGGTAAATGAAAGGGGAGAAGTGATCGGCGTTAATTCCTTTATCATTAGGGGCGGTGATAATTTAGGTTTTGCCCTGCCGGTGAATTACCTGCGTACCGCTTTACAATTGTATCAACCCAACCGGGGCACGGCAAGTACAAGGTGCGCTTCCTGTGATTCTTTGGTAACACTTACAAATATTGATTCGGGAAAATATTGCCCCACTTGCGGTACCGAAGTAAAATTACCAGAGATGCCGGAAAAAGAAATTGAACCGGTTGGCGTTGCAAAAACTATCGAAGCGGTTTTAAAAAGCCTGGGGAAAGACATCAAGCTGGCACGAAGTGGTGCCAATAACTGGGAGGTGGAGGAAGGAAGTGCCAGGATAAAGATTGCTTATAATCCCGAAAATTATTTTGTTACCGGCGACGCTTTTCTTTGCCAGATGCCCAATGACGCTACTAAAATAAAGCCGCTCTACCAGTTTCTCCTGGAAGAAAATTATAAACTGAACGGGCTGGTGATAAGTTGCAGTGGGCAAAACATTGTACTCAGCTGTATCTTATACGACCAGGATATGACCGAAGAGAATGGGAAAGAGCAATTTGAAAAACTTTTTAAGAAAGCGGATGAATATGACAACATGCTAAAATCTGATTTCGGCTGCCTCGACAGGCTTATCGAAAAGTAGAAACTCCACCAATTAAAGCGAAGTAGAATAATTGCTTCGCTTTTTTTATATTTATGTACTATGCGGAAACGGCTGTTTCATACTTTCACTATTTGCTACCTGCTGTTTACTACCTGCTATTCTTATTCTCAAACCACCCAAACGCTTTTTTACACTACAAAAGACGGACTTCCGTCTAATTCTGTTTACCGCACTGTACTTGATAAGCAGGGTTTTTTATGGATAGCCACAGAGAACGGCCTGGCCAGGTTCGATGGCAAGAATTTTAAAAACTATACTACAGCACAGGGCCTGCCCGATAATGAGATCACCGACCTTTTCATCGACAGTAGCCAAAGGGTTTGGGTAACACCATTCCGCAAAACGCCTGCTTACTATAACCCCATTAATGATCGTTTTGAAAACGACGAAACAGATCCCGAATTACAGAAAATAGAATTGGGTAATGCCAACCGGGGCAGCGTACTTGAATATGGCGGCATTGCATTCAGTAATAACCAGCGTAACTTTTTCATTTATAAGAACGGGAAGGTAAGAATATATAAAGGATTGCTGAATGTTGCCAAAGCAGCGACTCCTGAAAGAGTCATTGAATTCAGTCCGGATAAATTCTTACTGGTAAGCAGTGATTCAATAAGAGGGTTGATCAATAATAGCTTTATAAAAGCATTTCCTCTTTCCAGTAATACCTTTTCAAGCGAGTACTTTAATCATTCTCTTTTTATCTGCTCAGGTAACCAGGTAAAAAAATTCAAAATTGCAGATGACGGAAATATCACACTGGTTCAGACAAAAGAATTTCCCTTTACCATCCGGATCTTTTGCAGGGCTGGCAAAAACCTTGCGGTAACTACTTATAACGGTACTACTTACCCGCTCGATACTGCAACACTTAACCTGAAGGATCCCCTTTTATATAATATTGCTGTACGGAATGTATTGGAAGATAAGAATGGCAGCAGCTGGATTTCTACCATTGACAAGGGCCTTGTGAAGATTCAGCAAAAAAGGATATCATCTTACACCATCACCGACAAAGTACTTAACGACCAGATAGCACAGAATTTCAATTCCCTCCTGGTTGACAATAAAAAAATCTTTGTCGGAAACAATTACGGCGAAGTGCTGGTATATGATGGCGTGTATGATATCAAAAAAGTATCACTGAGCAATGAAAAGAATATGGACGGTACGGTGAGAAAAATAATAGGACTAAAAAATTATATCTATGTCGCCTGCCAGACCGGTTCGTTTCTGATAGACCGGAGATCTTATAAAATACTGCGCCGTTTTGAAGGGCAGGACAATGCTTCCACAAAATCTGCCCTCGCCCTGAACGATTCGGTTTTATTACTGGGCAGCCATGTGCAGGTGAAAATATACAACGTCGAAAAAAATGAGGTTACCAGTTCTGCCATTAAAAGAGTTACTGCGCTTGGCCTCGGGAGCAATAAAAATATATACATAGGTTCCAATGAGGGGCTGTTCCGCTGGGACAAAGATTCCTTATTTTATTTCGGGAGGCAATATAAGGCGTTTAGTTACCGCGTTAATACCATCTGGACAACAGCAGACGGTTTGGTATGGGTTGGCCTTGGGTCGGATTCCCTGCTGGTATTAAAAAATGATTCACTGGTAAAGTCTATTGCGCTGGGCGATATCATCCCCGGTAATGTCTGTAAATCCCTGTACAGCAATAAGGGAGGAGAAATATGGCTGGGCACCAACAAGGGGCTCAATAAGATAGTGTATGATTATAACTACGATAAATTCAATTACGGCAACACTTTTTTTGGTTTATCCGACGGACTGATCGGTGAACAGGTAAATGATATCACCATCAATAACGATACTGTTTATGTGGCCACTACCGGCGGTATCAGCTACCTGCCCGCCAACCTGCACTTACCCGTAACCGATATCACTACTTTCATAACCCGTGTTTCTGTTAACGGGAAAGATACCATTGTACTGAATAATTATTCTTTGCCTTATGACAAGAATGATATTAGCATTGAATTTTCGGGGGTAGACCTTACGGGCTACTACCCTTTATTTCAACACAGTGTCAATAACGGCGACTGGCAACGCACAGACAAGAACAGTATTGAATTATTGAGATTGTCTCCGGGAAAATATACCATCCAGGTCAGGGCGATCAAAAGAGACGGCAAGCCCTCTTCGCAGGTAGTTACCCTGGTAATTGAAATAAAAACTCCTTTCTGGAGGAACGGGATCTTCTGGACCCTGGTTGGTATTCTATTGTTTATTACCAGTATTTTATTTTTGCAGGTGCGCAACCGGCAAAGACAAAAAACTGCCGTTGAAAAAGTAGTGACAGAAAAAAAACTGGCCGAACTGGAGATGCAGGCACTGAAAGCGCAAATCAACCCTCATTTTGTTTTTAACTGCCTTAACTCTATCAAAGGATTCATCTTTGATAAGGATTTTAAACAGGCCGATAAATACCTTGATAAATTTTCGGAACTGCTGCGCAGTACGTTAGATAACTCTTCTTCTTCCATCATTTCTTTGCAGCATGAAATAAGTTACCTTGATAATTACCTGCAGCTGGAAAAACTTCGTTTTGATGATAAGTTCGAATACTTTATTTCTACTGGTGACGGGATCAACAGCAAAGCTATCTTTGTACCCGCCATGTTATTGCAGCCTTATGTAGAGAATGCCATCAGGCACGGTATCCGGCACCTGGAAAACAAGATGGGGAAGATCGACATCAGGGTAAAAAAGGAAGCCGTTAATTTAATATGTGAAATAGAAGACAATGGTATCGGCCGTGAAAAAGGAGTAGCACTAAGGAATGAAATGCATACAGAATACCAGAGCAGGGGGATGCAATTATCCAAAAGGCGGGCCGAGTTGTATGGGATACAACAGGAGATAGTTGATAAAAAAGACGGAGCGGGTGTACCCACCGGAACAATAATTATTTTAACCATACCATTGGATATGAAACCATAAACAGCAAACTAACGATGAACCTTAGTTGCATTATAATGGACGATGAGTCGAGGAATGCACAGTTGCTGAAAAAACTGATGGCATCATATTGCCCGCAGGTGCAGGTGATGGCAACAGAAAGCAATGCAGCAAAGGGGTTGGCAATAATAAAAGAATTACAACCGCAGTTATTGTTCCTTGATATTGAAATGCCGCATATCAACGGCTTTGAAATGCTGAAACAACTGGAGCCCGTAAATTTTGAAGTGATCTTTGTAACCGCCTACAGCCATTATGCTGTTGAAGCGTTTGAACACCATGCCATTGGTTACCTTACCAAACCCATCAATACCGACAAGCTGGTAGCAGCAGTAAATGCGGCGGCAGAAAGGATAGAACAGAAAGCCTTCAGTAAAAATCTCTTCTCTTTAATAGAATCTTCTGCAAAACCAATTGCGGCACCTGCGCAAAAGATACCCTTGTCTACCACTAACGGATTGATATTCGTAAAACTGGCAGAGATCATGTATTGCGAGAGCAACGGTAATTATACCAGCTTTTTCCTTGTAAATGAAAACAAGCCCATCCTCGTAAGCCGCCAGTTGGGAGAATATGAAAAACTATTGCCCGATAGCTACTTTACCCGTATCCATGATAAATACATCATTAACCTCTCGTTCATTAAGGAATATATTAAGGGTAGCGGTGGCGATGTGGTGCTTGAGAATGGTAAAGAGCTGCCCGTTGCCAGCCGGCGTAAGGAAGATTTTTTGGCAAGGTTTGAGAAATGGATAAAGAGGAAGGCTTAGGCCCCAGGGTTCGTGCAGAAGACCTGAATGGACGGGGTCGGCAGATCTCTTACCTCGATTCTATAGTCATTGTGAACCCCGCTAAAAAAATAATTAAAAAAATAAATCCATTCCCTACTGCATTTAAGCTGAAAAAATACCCTAAAATACAAAAAATATAATTTTATATTTACAGATCATGCCTAAAAAGCAAAAACTTAGGGTGGGTAGCAACTTTTCTCCTTGTCTTATCTGCACTTCAGTGCCACAATGAGAACTAGGGTTGAAAAAATAAATCAACTCCCTATTAAGTTTTATCCAATAAAGATTAAAATAATATAAAAAATTACATTTTCAATTTATGGATGAAATTTGACACCTAATATTTCCAACGTTAAGCTTTATTTGCTGCGATAAATAAAAAATTTAACCCAGTATATACTACGTTTCATCCAATAAAAAGTATAAATAATAAAAAAAGCCCCCATTTTCGGAAGGCTTAAAATCGTTGTTCTTGTGGTTGTTGGTTTTAGGATTTGGATATTAAACAACTAGTTTAAAGTTGGTATTGGATCTGGATTGGTTTTCTAAAGGGATATTGGTTGGTTTCTGATGTAAAAGTATATCACGGAAAAACAATAAAAAACCAAAAGGCACCCGAACCGGCGATCTTATGGCCGAACCGGCATTTTTTAATCCCGAACCGGAACAGCCCGTTCAGCCACCATCTTTACCGGTAATGGATGCCCTTTGTATGATGCTCATGACTACCTAACAGTAACTTAAGTAGGCTTATAAACTGGCTAAAATCCCCTTTTGTGAACTGCGGAAGGATTTAGAGAAGGTCTTTTTGCCTGCCTCCAGGTTAAAGTCCAGCTCCTGCCCCTCTCTTTTTTCGATCTTATAGGTTTGCACTTTATCGCAGTTGAACACGATAGAATACAATTCGCCTTCTACCTTGTCGCTTACAGCAAAAGAGACAGTTTTGTTACCGCCTGCTACTACCGCTACCTGGAAGTAGAGGTAATTGGCATCTTCACCGAGATAGCTTACCGATAAAGGTTCGGTAGTTGGTGCGTTAACTGCATTTGATGAATTTTTTTTTGGTGTACCGGCAAAAGCGGCACCTGTGAATAACACGATCGCTGAAAGTGTTATTGCAATGGTTTTGATCTTTTTCATTTTTTTTAATTTATGGGTTATAAAATAGTTTACCTGTTCAGCTGCTTAAAAGCAAATGATCATAATACGGCACGGCAGGATAGTAAGTGCAAGCGTTGATGGTAATGGCGATTGTCGTTGAAGCTCCGGATGGAGTAGTTAAAACGGCGGTAACGGTTTGTTACTTTTGGCTCCGTTTTTCTTTACAGAGATACCTGGTACTGGCGGATTAAATTCAATTACTAACGTAAAGATAAGCCGTGTATTTCTATCATGGTATTCAACTTTTTATTGGTTTACTTATTGCTAACCGCGATCATTCGCTTTGAAACCCTTGATGGCAAAGGCTTTAAAAATTATACGGTATGATGCCCAAAACTCTTTTTTAAAAATATAATTTAGTATTTTGGCTGATGAATACAGCCTACCTACCGGACAGGCAGGTTACGGAACACGCACACCAAAAATAACCGTACGGACAACCATGACCTTCTTTAATATTTTAAACTCAATTGAACAGGCTATTTACGAAATTGCTTTATGGTTCATACTTATACCTAAAACATTTTTCAAATCACTTGTTTATCCGGGAAGGGTGCAGCAATATGTAAAGGAAGAATTACTGAAAGAAGAAAAAGAGCAGTTCAGCGACCTGATGTCGCCCATTATATTCTGGTTATTGCTGTTTGTTGTTCCGGCATACATGATGATCAAACATTTTTCCGCAGGCGCTGCAGCATTTATAGGAGCCAAACCCGAAAACTATATCTTATTTGTTACCATGACCCTTGTTTCTTTTTTAATAACGCCCATATTCCTGATGCATGCATTTGAAAAAAAGAAAATAAACCGCGAATCATTCAAAGAGGCGTTTTATATACAATGCTATTTGCAAACCCCTATCGGCTTTGTTATTATGATATGCGTTGGTATCATGAAAACGATCAAATATAATTTCGATGCGCTGCAACAGGATGGCTATACCCCGCTTTTTAATACGATCAATGGCGCCAAAGACTGGCTTTTAATTCCATTGTGCCTTTCTTTTTGCTACCTGGCTTTTGTTGAAGTAAAAATGATGCGCCAACAGGGAAGGTCATTATCACAGGCGATCCTTATTATTATACTCAGCCTTCTTGGTGTTGGGTTTGTAATGCTCGTAACCGGATGGATTGGCTATATCTTATCTTATGGAGATAATATACCCCTTACATAAAACTATCCCACAGAATTGCATTAGGTAATGAAGAACACGAGTCGATTCAATTATAAACATCTCTTTATGTGCCTTTGTAACATTTTTTCCCAATACGCTTATACAATCAATTCCCCCGCATATACATTTTGGTGAAAATGCCAATTTCTTCTTTTCATTTTTGTACCAGATAAAAAAGACTTCCTGACGAAAATCAAATTACAGGCATGAAAAAGTCAAAACAACTGCAACCGTCCAACCACTTTATTATCCCGGCATATAGCCAGGTAAATTGTATAAAAACCAGTATGATGAAATTCGTTTTTATATTACTTATCGGCCTGTCAGCAATGGGGATAACAAACGCACAAAACAATAACTACTTTATCAATAAAACGGCTTCGCCCAATGTGGTGCAGAGTGGCCAGACGGTTACCTATACTATCGGCTACTCTACTGCAGCTGCAGTTACCGGGCTGGTCATCACCGAAACAGTGCCGCCGGGATTTAATATCACATCGGCATCAAAGCCGTATACACAGGCAGGCAATATCCTCACATTTAATTTAGGTGGATACGCTGGCGGATATTCTACCATTACCATTACCGGAACATTTGCATGCGGCATAACCTGTGATAATACTTTTGTAATTGATACAGCAACGATCAACGCAGTTAACCTTCAACCGAAAACAGATACTGCGGGCGTTACAGTAAAGGCAACAAGCCCATGGAGAATTGAAAAGATACCCGTTACTTTTTACAGCGTAGGCACTTACTTCGGTGCATTGGGGGGTGTAGTGCGCTATATGGTCATCATTTATAAAAACACGCCTTGCTGGAGTTGCACCGGAGAGTTGAATTTAAACAGTGCACAAATGATCGATAATATAGGCCCCGGGGCACAGCTTGTAAATATATACGACCAAAGTCTGAACCCTGTTGCCTATGTTACTGCAGGCAGCACTTATACAGTAAACGCAGGAACGCTTCAGCCCAATGCCGGGTTGAACTATTATTATTATTCACCCACCAATACAGGTTACTGCTATGCGAAAATTTATTATGTCGATATCAAGTATCCCTGCAATGCGGGATTTGTGAATGGGCAAACCGTTAGTAATATCGCCACTTTAAGCGGAACCTTACCCTGTAAGGGACAAACCACCACTGTTTCGGATACCGCTAAAGTAAAATTAGCAGACCCTACTGCCAGTGGAAATTTTGCCAAGATAAATTCCATTCACTGGAATCCCGATACACAAATACCGGGCTGTAGCAGTTCGTATAATATCGGTTTAAATAATAATGGCAGTGTACCATTGACGAACATTAATATCAACGATACTTTTCCCAAACAAATCGATGTAAACAGTATATATATCAACAGCAGCAGTTACCCTGTAAATCTTTCTTACTGGAAACAAAACGGATGCTCTCCACCAACAGGCCCGTTCACTTATGCGGGCAATCCCATAAATGTAGCAACCAATATACTCAAGGCTACCCTTGTTGGAGGCACAGACCATATCTATGCGATAAAACTAACGGGCAATAACCTGATTGTGGGCGGAAATATAAATACCAGTGTTAGTTATTCCATTTTAAGTACAGATTGGTGTGGCGGAAATGTTGTTCCCGGAACAGTTGTACAGAATTGCGCCAATTCATCTTATAAAGGAGATTATAGTTTGATCGATTCTGCCGGATGTGTATTTGCCAACAATGTATACCACGGAATAATTAACCAAACCTCCTGTGATACTTTTCATATACGCAATCCGCAGCCCAATTTATATTTATACAAATGGGTATGCACTTCAAAAAGTTGTTATGCCCCCGGCGATACAGTTCGTTATCACCTTGCATTTAATAATGCAGGAAGCGGCGGATTAGCAGCAGGCGCATTATTAAAAGATCAATTACCCATTGGTCTTTCTTATGCCGGAAATGAAAATTGGTACAGTATGACTTACCTGAGTGCAGGTTGCACCGGTGGAACCGCACTTGGCGGAGTAACAAATTCTCATGCAGGAAATAATTTACAGTGGGCCCTGCCTGCCGGCCTGGCGGGCTCCTGCGGAAATCCAAGTCCGCAATACTGGAATGTTGATTTTGACGTAACGGTAAATAATAATGCCGCTGCGGGATCATTATCCAACAGCTTTCAAATAAGCGGCGGCGGTTTGGCCAATACTGAATATTCAAACCAGGCAACGATAAATATTTGCCCGCTTGATTCTCTGATCGCAGAAAAGCAGGTGAGTATCGATGGCGGGATAACCTGGCAACAGAATGTAACGGTACCGCCTGGGGGCACGGCCAGGTTCAGGTTAAAGATCAGGAATGTAGGAACAGTACCTATCACCAATATCAAGATAGTGGATATTTTACCGGCACCGACAGATATTGGTGTGGTAAGTTGTACGCCGCGGGGAAGCCTGTTCAATGTAGACCTTAATGCGCCGCTGGTTCCTCCCATGGGCGGGTCGGTTGCTTATTCTGCATTGATAAATCCCTGCCGCGCAGCAGACCTGTGTAGTAATACCAATTGCGCCGGATGCGGTGTAACGGCCTGGAGCGATCCATGGAGTGTTGCTCGTTCTTTTAAAATTAATTATGGTGTATTCATTCTTAATCCCAACCAGATAGTCACGTATGATTTTGATGTGAAGGTCCCGCTCACTGCAATAAAAGGGCAATCGGCCTGCAATAGTTTTGGTTATTGTGCCACAAGAACCAATAATAATATCAATACGCTGGCTGCAGAGAATTATCCTTATGCCTGTATCACTGTTGGAGAAGATACGCTTTGCAATTGTAATGGCAGCCATTGGGGTGATATGATAATGACAAATGCAGTACAACAAGTGGCGCTGAAATGCGGAGGGTCTTATGCTTTAAAATGCAGCACTTCAGTAACGATCAATGCTTATTTCCAATGTGTGGGACAACATTGCCAGGGATCGGTTCAGTATAAATTAAAAGAACCCAATGGTAATATCAGCAATGGCAATGCGCCGGTTACTTTTGTTTCCAACCAACCTGGCACTTATACGTTAACGTTATATGGCTTGTGCGGAACAAAGATCTGCGACAGCTGCATAATTACTTTTAAAACAGATTGCAAAAAAGATGACTGTAATTGTGACGGCAGCAGCTGGGGGCATATCACTTTGTCATGGAATGATATCATTGATAATGGAAATCCCGCAGATCCCGGCAATAAGAAAATATTCACTACAGATGGTACAGGAAGGATAGACCCTAAAATTGTCATTGGCGGACAACAGGCTGTTAATATAGATTGTAATTCGCCGCAACACGGCCCTCAAAAACTACCTTGTAATAAAACTTTTACCATAACGGGTACGTTTAACTGCAATAAACCAGGTTGTGCAAAACTGTTGTACAGTATGGTTTATCCCAATGGATTTACCAATACCGGCGCGTTGGGGACACTTGTTTTCACCACCAATCAAAATGGCTGGTATACGATTAGTTTTTATGGCATGTGTGGCAATGATACCTGTAAGATATGTGTATACCGTTTCCAGGTTGATTGCGGAGGCGCAGAACAAGTTTGCCCCTGTCCATATAATATAACGGTCAAGGATCCGTCGGTACAAACATCAACACTGGCAAATCCTGCTGCAACTATTGCCGCCGCCGCATTTCCAATCACCGGTCCTGCGGGAAACCTATTCACCGAGATAAGGGCAGAAGTGATTAGCTATAATATTTACAGTAAGGTGGATGCAGAATGCCTGGCTTGTAAAAGTTATCCATTTACCTGGGCAAGTATTTATAAAGCCAACCCGGTAGGAGCCATGCAACCAAAGATCACCCTGTTTGGCACTAATGTGAACAGTTTCAATCCTGCGGGCAATGGCATCTGGCAAAATCCCAGGGAAGTGATATGGAATAACAGCGGAACACCGTTTGCGATCCCGTCAAACATCAATATGCAGTTCCTTTTGCCGCCGGCATCGATCATTGACTGTTGCGATCTGAATGCAAAGGTTTGCGTGAAGTTTATATTCCGTGACATTAATTGTAAAGAATGTGAAGTGGTGGTTTGTTTTGATGTGGTGATAAAGAAAAAATAGGGGTTTACACAGGAAGTACAGAGGGAAAACTCCACACCTCCGCCCTTCCTGTGCAAACCTCAAAATAATAACTATTGCAAACATTAACACTTATACAATCAACTCCCCCGCATATACATTTCAAAAAAATGCCCGGGAACTAATTATAATTTTTGTAACAGATAAAAAGGCCCCGGTCTTTCTAAAACTACGATTATGAAGAAAATCAAAATAGTATTGATCCTGGCAGCACTTTTCAGTGTTTCAGCAATTGCCCAGGTTGGCCAGATACAACAGGTAAAGATCATCAGCTTTACGGTAAAGAACCAGTTGCCAGCTGTTATCGACAACTGGAACAATGTTCCCGGTTCTTTATTGCTGGTAGCGCAGATGCCTCCAACAGTAAGAGTGGAAGGAGCCAGGCTGGTACTACAGATCAGGTCCGGTGGTGCTGTCGTTTGCGGCAATAACGCATCCAACGGTATGCTGGTTGATAAATTTACTACCCGATCTTTTTCTGCCCAGGAACTTACAGGGATATTATCCGGCTGTCATGATCTTAAAGACGGCAGTTACAGCATTTGTGCACAGTTTTTCAATATCGACAGGGTTGCTATAAGTAATGAAGTGTGTAAAGAGTTTACAGTTGAAAGCCCAAAGGAAGTAGACTACGCCCCACCAACATTGATCACTCCTGATAACGGCAAAGCGTTTACTGAAGCTGAATTGCAGCGCCCCGTAATGTTCCGCTGGACACCACTTGTTCCTAAACCCAAAGAACCTGTAACCTACCGTTTAAAAGTGTGGCAACTAATGCAAGGGCAGAATGGCACTCAGGCCATGCGGTCTAATCAACCGATAGTTACCAAAGATGTAGACAATATAACGCAGGCTGTTGTTACCGGAATATGGACAGGCCCATGCAAACCTCCATATCTCTGTGATTTTATCTGGAATGTACAGGCACTTAACCGCGAAGGAAAACCTTTGGGAAGAAATGAAGGTACCAGCGAACCGTATACATTCAATGTAAAAGGAGGTGATGTAAAGGCGCCCGTTAACACTTTACCTGAAAACAATAAGAGTTTCAATCCTGATGATGTAAAAGGAGCGATCAATTTTAAATGGAAACCGGTAGATCCTAAACAACCCGATGGAGTAACCTACCGCATGAAGGTATGGCAACTGATGCAGGGACAAAGTGGTTCACAAGCAATGAAGACCAATCAGCCCATTGCTACCAAAGAGCTTATGGATATTACAGAAGCCACCATAAGTAATATCTATACCGGCCCTTGCAGACCACCGTATCTCTGCGATTATATATGGAATGTGGAGGCCCTCACAAGAAATGCTGCAGGCACTGAGCCAAAAGTTATTGCAACCAGTGAACCCACTATTTTCAGTATAAAGGAAAAAGAAACAACTGGCACAATCTCGAATACTTTTCCTGAAGACAAAAAGGAATTCGCTGCTAACGAAGCATTAAAGCCAATCACATTTAAGTGGACAGCCATGGTACCAAAACCCAACGAGCCAGTTACTTACCGCATGAAGGTATGGCAACTGATGCAGGGACAAAGTGGTACGCAGGCGATGAAGACCAATCAACCCATCGTTACCAAAGATGTGATGGACATTACAGAAGCTACCATAAGTAATATCTATACCGGCCCTTGCAGGCCGCCTTATCTCTGCGATTATATATGGATGGTGGAAGCTTCCACAAGAAATGCTGCCAGCACTGAGCCAAAGGTGATCGCCACCAGTCAGCCTACCACATTTAGCGTACAAACACAATATATCATCCAGCTGGATTCTTTGAAGGTGAACTGTACTACTAAACCTACACAGTATTCTTTTTCTTTGATCGTTACCAACCTCAATCCCACCATTGCAGAACTTGTAAGTGTTGGTATTAACAGCAGCTTACCGGCCGGGGCAACGATGGCGAGCTTCGCGCCTGTAGTAGGAACAACCATTGCTCCAGCAGGCGGAACACTAACGATAACCGGTCTCATCAACTCAAGCCTCCCACTTACTAATATTTGTATAAAAGTAAAGATTCAGAAACAGGGCGATCCCGGGAAAAATGCCGAAGATTATTTGTGTGACTCGGTTAAGCCTTGCAAATGCGATGCCTGCGACGAGAAGAAAGTGAATATCAATATTCCGCCATCTAATAATATCGTGATCAATGGCAACAATACGATCACATTAAATCAATCCATCAGCATAGCAACCACGCCCACAAAATTGGTCAAGAG
>JAYWAN010000153.1:0-28972 GCA_043782405.1 Chitinophagaceae bacterium | reverse complement strand
TGTTCAGCAACAATATGTGCCACATAACTCAACCCCAGCCCATAACCCTTGGCGTTATGTGTATTACCGGCCGGCACCCGGAAGAATTTTTCAAATACTTTGTTTTTAAATTCCGGGGAAATGCCAATACCGTTATCCGTAATACGCAATTGAACTTCGTTTTCTTTACCAACCAGTTCAACCAATATAGCAGGGTTTTCTTTGCCGTATTTAAGGGAATTATCCAGTAAGTTAAATACAACGCTCAGCAAGTGTAAACGATCGGCCTGCAAATTTGTATCTCCATCCGTTCTGGTGGTTACAGTAGCGTGGCATTTCTCCAGTTGAAGGCGCATGGATGTCACCACTTCGTCTACGATACTTTTCAGGTCGAGATATTCAAATTTCAACTCAATTTCCTTTTTCTCCAGCATGGATAATTTCAGCACTTTATCTACCAGTAGCCCTAACCGTTGCAATTCATTGGAAGAAATATCAAGATACTCCCGGGTGCGTTCGGTATCCTGCATGGCATTGAAATTTTTTAATGCCTCGATGGCCACACCCACTGTGGCGATCGGTGTTTTCAATTCATGAGTGATATTGCTGATGAAGTCATTCTTTATTGCAGCCAGCCTTTGTTGCTTTAATACCGTACGGTACAATAATACAAAACAAAGAATGGTAACACCAACTAAAAAGATAGAGAATAAAATGGGAAGGGTAAGCTTTTTTACCAGGTAAGAGAAACTGTTTTCCAGCTCCATGCGGTAAGTAATGGGATGAGCGAACCCCACAGTAACTTCAGAAAGGTCGGATTCCTCATGACCTTTTAAACTGTCGAGCCGTAAAACTTTAAAAGGGATATCGAGTTTTTCTTCTTTTAATGTATTGGAATAAGCGGCAGAAATTTCCGGCACTTTCAGGCTGTCCTGTAGTGAATCAACACCATATAAATACCGGAAAGTTTTTCCCCCATCCATTTCAATGCGTTCATTAAAATTGTGTGGCATTGAATCTCGGCTTTTAAATACGGTATTCTTATCCATGGAAAGGATCACCGTGCCCTTTCCCTTTTTGCCCAACGAATCCTTCAATTTATCCCTCATCGAATTCACCAGGGTAATGATTTCCTCCCGGGGGAAAACATTTACCTGTACTTTTTTTTCTCCGGGCATATCATCGGAAACGAATACACGCATTTTATTTTGCGGGGATGAATCTGCCTTATCGGGGTCTGCCATTTTAAATTTCATCGCCTGCAACCGTCTTACCGTTTCCTGGAAATGCACTCCCGCTTTTATTTCCAGCGACCTTTTTTCCCGGTCATAGCTATTTTTTAACCAGTATCCCTGGAAACCTGCAATAACCACCAGGGTTATCGCCATTAAACCCGTAAGCCACCGCAATTTCTTCATGGTTAAAATTTCAACACAAAAATAGTTTTTTACCCGCCCCGGAAATACCCCATTAACTTTAATTAACCTTAATGCAAGGAGCATTAACCTGCAACAGTTACACTACACAGTAAATTTGTTAAAAATTAAAACACATGAAAAAATTATTTCTCGCAGGCACAGCTTTATTATTTATCAGCCAGCTGCAGGCACAGCAAAAGGAAGGGAAAGTTATTTACGATCGTACCATGCAGGTACAGATACAGATTGCAGGTAACGACCAGTTACAGCAGATGTTGCCAAAAACCCGAACCGATAAATTTGAACTCAACTTCGGTAATAACCATTCTATCCTTAAGCACGTAGATGAAGAAGAGGGCAATGATGAGATGGGCGGCGGCGGCATGCAGATAAAAATGATGGCCCCTGGAATGGATGATATCACTTACTGCGATTATGACAAAGCAAACAAAGTAGAGCAAAGAGAGATACTTGGAAAAAAATTCGTCATCACCGACAGCATCCGCAAACTTAACTGGAAGCTGGGCGAAGATACCAAAACCGTATTGGGTTATGTTTGTCACAAAGCCACTGCACAACGTTTTGGAAAACGTACCACCATGAATATTGATAATGGAAAAATGGAAAGGAAAGAGATCAACGACACCACAAATATTGTTGCCTGGTTCACTACAGATATACCCGTATCGGCCGGCCCCGAAGTACCCGGACAATTACCCGGCCTCATCCTTGCATTGGACATGAACGATGGCCGCATGGTTTATGTAGCCAGTTCTGTATCGCCTAAAACAGACCTTTCAATTATTAAAGAGCCCGGCAAAGGAAAAAAAGTAACGCCTGAAGAATTTGCTCTGGAAAGGACCAAATTGATGGAAGAGATGCAAAAGAATAACCAGGGGGGAAATGGCAACCGGGTGATCAAGATCCAGAATTAAAAGAGTATGGCACATGTATAGCAACCGTCCCGCGTAAAGCGGGGCGGTTTTTATTTATAACAGCTTTGGTAAAGTGCATATATTTAAGCAGGCAAAATGCTTATGATGACAGTTATAAAAATAACGCATATTAAGGTGGTCGACCCTCGCCGATAATCTTTACAAATATTTAAACTTAGGGTCGACCACCTTTACAAGCCATAAGTGTTTCGGGATAAAATAAATTCCGTTCATTAATATTATCTTGAAATTATCCTTACGTTTCCTCCATTTCCCGGAGTACTCAATCCTGTTTTACTTAAGTTGTAGGTAAAGCCCAGCAAAAAGAAACGGCGCAGGTTTTTTACGCTGTTGTCTTCAATATAATTCTGGTTGGTACTGCGGCTGATACCGATATTACGGTCAAGCAGGTCATTGGCAGAAAGCTTAAGTTCGCCACGGTTAAAACGCAACACCTGTTTGCTGATCGATGCATTCCACAAAGGAACTTTTGCGTCGTAGCCCGCTACTTGTTGCCCATTGATCCGGTAATTAAGGTCTGTGCTTATAAAAAAACCTTTATGCAATTGCCAGCCTATCTCCGCCGAGTATTCCTGGTTGACATACTTGCTGTTCCTTGTATTTTCTATAGAATAGATCGTGTTATAATAATTAATACCGGCACTTAGTGCAAGGTTTAATTTATCTGTTGGATTCATATCCAGCCTGATTTGGGGACCAAATGTTATTGACCGGATATTATTGGCTACATCATTCACCAGTTGTTTGCCGTGGTAATAATTGATATTGGAACTGATATCAACCGTACCCTTTAAAAAACGCACAGGAAACCCATAGCTTAAAGTTCCGTTCATATTAAGAATGCCGTTTACATTCACCGGTTTCACAGAATCAATACCCAATGCGTTGATCCTGTCATTATTCACAATTTTATTCTGGGTTTCCTGCAAAGTGAGGAACACGAAGAAATTCCTGTTTTTGAACGGGTTAACGAATGATGCGTTCAACCGCAAAGCATGACTGAATTCCTGGTTAAGGGCCGGGTTACCTTGTTTGATGTACAAAGGATTACTGTTATCGGGTACGGGTTGCAGTTGTGTAACAGTAGGCTGGTTGGTACTGGTATTATAGTTAATGGAAATATTTTTAAAGCGGGAGAAATAATACTGGAACCTTGCATTGGGTAAGATATTATTAAAACTTTTACCAATGATGGTTGCGTTATTATTGCTGTTGGTACCACCTTCCAGTTCGGCGTGCTGCCAGCTTAATCCTGTGGCATAATTATATTTTTTCGTTTGTTTACGGATACGAAACCCCGCATTCTTATAACTATAAGCAGTGTTGTAATCATTGGTAAGCAGGTTATTCAGCAGGTCAAATTTTCTGCTGGCATGGTTATAGTCATATGCCTCTTTTACGGAAGTATTTTTACTATAACTACTTCCCAGGCTAAATTCGAGCAATGATCTTTTAAATACAGGTTCGGTGTAAACAGCCCTTGCATTATAACCCTTCAGGTCATTTGTGCTGTTGCTTTGCTGGTTAATGGAATCCCGGTTGATTAAGGCACCCACTGCATCATAAAAGCCCGTGATGGATTGCAACCTGCCATCCCCCGTGCTGTTATTAAAATTACCGAACAGGTTAAAAGAAAAAGTACGGCCTTTGCGGTGAAATTTTTTCCTGAATAAAATATTGGTGCTGAAAGTATACCCCCTGCCCGTTGAAACTTTATCACTGTTCCCGTCATTCGTCTTTGTTAACTGGTCCGATAAAGTGCTATAGTCTGATATTGTCCTGTTATTGGTTTCCTGGTAACTATACGCAGGTGATATTTTTAAGGAATGGAAAGAATCGATCTGGTAGTCGGCACTAAAATTCAAACGCTGGTTGGTATTGAGGTTATCGGTATATGAATTTTGCCGGTAAAGATTGGCGGGCAAAAAATACTGACGCTGTGTATGGCTTTCCCGTTTGGGATTATAACGGCTGTAAAAATAATTACTCTGAAAATCCGTCTTGGTGCCAATGATATTATTGTAATTAACACCTCCGCCAAATGTAGTATTGATACCATTGTTATTTCCACCCAATAAACCTGCCAGCGGGTCATCCGGGCCAATATTCAGATTGATATTGCCACCGCCTTTCAACTGGTTCAGCGCACCGGTAAAATTTAAAACGTCCATAAAAGAAAATCCTTCGGCATTGGTATTATTCCCCATACCAATTACCGACATCTGCCTTGCCCCCTTAAATGAATTTATATTGAACTTACTCTCATAACGGCCATCCGTACCTGCGCCGACATTTGCTTTTCCAAACATGCCCTTCTTTTTATCCTTCTTTAATTTAAGGTTAATGGTCTTTTCGCTGTTGCCATCATCAAAGCCTGTCATTTGCGCCTGGTCGCTGAGTTTATCAAATACCTGCACTTTATCAACTGCGTCTGCCGGTAAATTTTTAGTGGCTATCTTAGGGTCGTTGCCAAAGAATTCTTTACCGTCTACCAAAACCTTCTGTACTTTCTCGCCCTGCGCCTTAACCGTTCCATCCTTTTCTACTTTAACGCCCGGTAATTTTTTTAAGAGGTCTTCAACACTAGCATTGGGTTGTGTTTTAAATGAGCCTGCGTTGTATTGTATCGTATCTCCCACCAGCGTAACCGGGGGCGCTTCAGATTTTACTACAACTTCGCTGAGTATTTTGGCCCTGTCATTCATCACAATATTATCCAGGTTGGCTGTTTTATTAGTCTCGTTGATGGTAAAGAATTTATTTGTATTGTGGTAGTTGACATGTGTAATAAGCAACCTGTACTCACCGTAAGGGATACCCGTCAATTCAAATCGGCCCCGGCTGTCGGTCATGGTAAAGGAAATCAGTGAAGAGTCTTTTTTCAGCATCAGGGTTACTGTAGCATTACCCACTGTTTTTTTGGTAAGGGTGTCATAGGCAGTACCCTTTACCATTCCATTCTTTTGCGCAATGGCTGTTACGCAAAAAAAGGAAAGTGTCAACAGTAAAATGCAGGCTTTTTTCATGGCTATACTTTTGTGGCACAAATGTATTTGCCCGCCCCCGCAATGGCAGTTAATCAACTTTGGTTTAATGTTAAATAATGTTAATGGAAATAATTTTCTGCAAGGGCATTAAACCCCCGTAAACTTAAAAAGTCTATTATATACAAGCGCTTAATGATATTTTTAAACCATTAAAATAAACGTTATGAAACAGCATATACCCCTTGAGCTTACAAAAACAGAAGCAGTTGTATTTATACTATTGGTTTGCTGGATAATTGCATCCGTTTTTGTTCCTTTGCCCGAAATAAGCTCCCTTGGAAGCTAAACAGCAAAAGCTACAGCACCGTACAATATTAAAGCCGGCTTATCCTTAAGTCCGGCTTTTATACAATAAATTCAGCGGTGAGCCGTTACACTTTATATTATACAAATATTTATGCTATGAGCAAACCTAATCCGCAAAAATCCGCTACTCACCCCATCATCCAGATTGTGAAAAATTTTATCGGTAAACTACGTCAAAACCCTGATGTTTATCCCATCCGTTATTACAAAAAAAGCCGTCGTTTTCGCCGTAACTGGCAGGGCCCTATCGTAAAATAAGCAGGATAATATCGGAAATTACCCGACCCAAAAATCAGCAAAACCGCTCTTGACAATACAGGGGCAGCTGTTGTATTTTTAAGTTCTAAATCCGATGTTCATGAGAAAAACTATACCCCCGAACCTTTCTATAAGGTTCTTCCTGAAATTGATGCTGGCCTCCGTCAGAGACTTCTTCAAATCAAACACCAACAGGGATTTTAAACGGTTGAAAGATTTTATTTCATCTTAAAAAGTGGCATGACGCCTCCGTAGAGTGCCTTGCTATTAAAAACAAGAAAATCAGGATATGCCTCAATTTAAAAGCAGTAGCAGTCGTCAGGCTCCTAACTAAACAAATACTCCACATCCGATTTGGTGAGGGCTTTTACAAAACTGGTGTCATCCGTGATCAGTTCACTGGCCAGTTTACGTTTGCGTTCCTGCAGTTGCAGTATTTTATCTTCGATGGTATCGATACAGATCATGCGGTAAGCAAAAATATTTTTCGTCTGCCCGATGCGGTGAGTACGGTCGATAGCCTGTTGCTCTACGGCCGGGTTCCACCAAGGGTCAACAATATAAACATAATCGGCAGCGGTTAAATTTAAACCCACGCCACCCGCTTTCAGTGAAATAAGAAATACCCTGCATTCATCATTATTCTGAAAGTTCTGGATAGCTTTTTCCCGGTCGGGAGCAGAAGTACTGCCATCAAAATACTCAAAAGACACTTCCTGTTCTTTCAGTTTTCCTTTTATCAATGCCAGCATGCCTAAGAATTGGGAGAAGATAAGCGCCTTGTGGTCGCCGATATTTTCAGCTATCTCACGGGCCAGTTCATCCAGCTTGATGGAATGATTGGGATATTTTTCTTCTTCATTTAAAATGGCCGGGCTGTCACAGATCTGCCGCAGTTTCATGAGCCCCTGTAAAATGGTCAGTTGCGATTTATCGATACCCTGCTCATCAATGGTGCCCAATATCTTGTCGCGGTAACTGTTGCGGTATGCATCGTAAATCTTGCGTTGTTCTTTTTCCATTTCGCAAAACAGGATGGTCTCTGTTTTTTCGGGAAGGTCTTTGGCTACCTGTTCTTTTGTGCGGCGTAAGATAAAGGGATATAATAATTTTCTTAAGTGCTCTTTCTGCTCCTGTTCACCAAATTTATCAATGGGTGTTGCAAATTCATTACGGAAGAATTCCATATTCCCTAAAAGCCCGGGGTTTAAGAAATTCATTTGTGCAAAAATATCGAAGGTATTGTTCTGCAATGGGGTACCACTCATGCACAACCTGTTCTTTGCATTGAGCAAACAGGCAGCCCTGGTAACTTTTGAAGAAGGGTTTTTTATAGCCTGACTTTCATCCAGGATAACGTAATCAAAATTTATTTTCAGCAGCAGCTGGATATCGCTGCGCAGGGTTCCGTAAGTGGTGATAACGATATTATTCTTTTGCAGCTCTTCTGCATCACGGCTGCGCATGCTGCCATGGTGTATATGCCAGCCCAGTGAAGGGGTAAATTTTTCCACTTCATTTTTCCAGTTATAGATCAATGTAGTGGGGCAAACAACAATCGCTTTTAAGGAGCCTGTGCTTTCCTTATAGTGATGCAGCATACTCAATGCCTGCACCGTTTTACCCAATCCCATATCATCTGCAAGGATACCGCCCCAGCCAACATCATTCAAATAATTCAGCCATTGATAACCCGAAGTTTGATAAGGGCGTAGTATGGGTTGTAATTCTACCGGGGCCGGAATTTCAGGGATATTCTTAAACTCACGCAGGCGCTCAAATTTTTCATCCAATTCAAAACTTAATTCTGTTTCATCACGGTTCTCATACAGTTCATCGATCACACTCATATGGTATTTCGATAAACGCAGCTGGTTGCTCCTGCCGTCTCCCACTTTAAACAGCAGTGAATACCTTTTCAGCCATTCGTCCGGCAATATGCCCAGTGTACCATCGTGTAATTGTACAAAGGACTGTTTGTTAACAAGGGCTTTCTTTATATCGTCAATGCCTACACGCTGATCGCCAAATTCAATTTCCACCTTTGCGTCAAACCAGTCGAGCCCGCTGCTTACATGAATATGGGTATTGGGCCTGGCCGTATTGAATCGGAAATTACGCAGTGCCTCAAATCCATATACCGGCACTTTCATGTCTTTCATGGCATCCACAAATAAAAAGAACCAGTTATTGCGCAACACATCGGCGCCCTTTAATACCAGGCTGGTGTTTTCATTAGGGCGCACAAACAAAGAGTGTAAACCTTCCAGCTTTTTTAAGAATGCCTCTTCTGCTTCAGTATTACGTTTAACGATAAGTATCTTATCGCCATCTGGTATGATGATATTATCGCGGTCTGCAGCCTTGGTCTCAAATCCCTTATACGTAAAAATGGGTTGAAACACAAGGTAGTCGCCCTTCTCCTGCAATTGCAGTTTTACTTCCGGTTCACCGCTCTTTATTTCTTTTATCAGGCTCTTGTCAAACTCCACATGGTACTCTTTGGTCAGTGGCAGAATTATTTTCTGCATTTTCTCTTCCCAGTTCTCTTTGCTGAGCTGTATATTCCCTTCCTTCAGAAATTTTTCTGCCTGCAATACATCTTCAGGTTTTTGCCAGAGGTACATGACATGATCGTAGAGAAAAACAAGACTGCTATTACATTGGTTTTCGATAAAAGGGGTAGTATTGCCCTGCATCCTGACTGTGCATGCAATTTCAAAATGACTATTTTTAGCGATCACTTTAAAAACGGGTGAAACAAAATGATCACCCAGTTCAATTTCAACAAGATTTTCTGTCTTAAATGCTTTTTTTGTAGGTAAGTAAAAAATAAAGTTGTTGGCTGCCTGTTCTTCAAATAATTTTTTCAACTTGGGATGCAGGTATTCAGCAATAAGCGCTTTGGTTTCTTCGGGAAGATCATCTCCATCCGTATGAATGATATTCTCCCATATCCCGCTGAAAGGAGAATTGCGGTCGAGGTATTTATTTACTTCTGTACTCTGCAGTTTACGAACCTGTTGCAATAGCTGCTTGTCATCTTCATTGAACAACTCTGTATTTACAAATTTTGCCAGGTCTATCTTTTCTGTTTTGCCCAGGAATTTTTTATTCTCCTCATCAGCTTCTCCCTGTATGGCATCAAGGGTAAAATACGGGTACAGGTTGGCGTTAAAATTAAAAACGATACCCAGTCGCTTACCGGGCTGTTCAGCTACTGCTACTTCCGGTTGCGGTATCTCCGGCACTATAAATGTTTCAACAGGGCGGGTATTGGTGCCAGGTGCCACTCTTTTTATAGACTGGTCTAATACTTTTAAAAAAGGTTTCCCTTCTTTATAAGTGAATTCGAATTTCCCATTTAGGTCATCATCAAGGCTATATCCATAGATCTGCAGGAGCTTATTTTTTTCCTTATCCCAGTTGCGGATGGTATCAAAATAAAAGGGGCCGTACGCATTCAGTAATTGCAGAAACAATAGCGTCTTGTGCTCACAGAGCGGGTGTTCGGTTTCGCCACATTTGCAGGAGGTGTCAAAATTCCTTTCATCATTTTTTTGTATAACTAACGGAAACGTATGGCCGTCGTGAGACAGTTCGGCTTCTACGCGTTCATCTGCTGCTTTTAAGATATTAGCCCTGGTGGTGCGTAAAATATTTTCTGCTTCGGCATAGATACCGGGGGAAGAAAGCAGTTTGATCATCTTCAGTTCAATATGCTTCATCTTGGCAACGGTATGCCGTTGGTTGTATTGCATAGCCGTATTGCCCAGCATGTTCTTGTCCATCATTTCCTGCAAACGCAAAAGTGCTGCGGCTTCATGACGGCAGATATCGCCTAAGTTATAAGGGCAGGTGCATCTTACGGAAATGGTTTTGGCATCAGTATATTTTTGAACATATACTTTATAAAATGTGCTGTAGCTGTCATCTTTTACCCTGAACACAACACTGCCCATGAGTTGATCATGCTCCACCAGTTCCACAAAACCCATCGCATGGATCTTTTTACCACGCCGGATGACTTCATCGGAGCCGTTATTGTAAACATATTTGATAAGGTGCGGTAATGCCAAGTTGTATTGTTATTTTAAATGCATTTCCCGGGAAAGCCGGTTCAGAAAAAGCCAATTTGCAAAAGTAAAGGAAAATAACTGATGGAAAGCTTCTTAAAGGAAAGTTTGTGGAGAAAAAATTTGTTAAAGAAAGGTGGTCGCCCATGGATCATCCACTTTATCAAGCCATATACACAGGGTCGACCATCTTGATATAATCTAGTATCCTCTCTTTGCCACAAGTTTACCTTCTTCATAAACCACTAACACATTGGCGGCATCCGTGGTAAGGCAATAACGGATGTCTTTTTCCAAACCAAAGCCGGATAAACGTTGATAATGCGAAGCGTTTTTTGTTTTTACAAATTCAAAGAGGTCGTCCTTTGCCTCTTCATATAACGATGCGGCTATCTGGGAAGAATCGCAGTTGATGGAAAAATATTGTTTTATCTTTTGTATCACGGCTCCTGCAAATAATGTGTCTTCGATATTTACCCTGTCCTTCCAGGCGGCACAACCCAATATCACGTTTTGATTTTGGGTAATTAAAAAATCACATACTGCCGATAAATTACTGAATGAACCGGCTATAATGGACTTCGCATTATTATCCAGCGCCATCTGCAATAGTTTTGTACCATTGGTAGTGGTAAGCACCAGCGTTTTGCCACCGATAAAATTTTCAGGATATTCAAACGGCGAATTACCATATTCTAATCCCTCAGCTACCTTGCCATCCCTTTCGCCTGCGGTGATACCTGCTATTTGTTTACCTATACGTATACATTCTGCAACACTGTCAACCGGTATAATACATTTAGCACCATTGTGCAAAGCGGTAGCGATAGTAGAAGTGGCCCGCAATACATCAATGATCACCACAATACTGCTGCTTACATCATACAGATGCAAAAGCGCAGGAGAAAGACTGGTATGCAAAGTAGGTTTGCCGGTTTCCATTCGTTCAAATTTAATTCAATATTGCCTTCCATTTTTCTGTTTCGGCATATTCTTTTATCACTGCATTTCTTTTTTCCAGGAGCTGCGCAATATATTTTTTAAGGTAGTATTTATTGAGGAGGTGGCCAATAAACCCATAAGGGCTTTCAAAATCGATATGGTCGATCATGATGGTGCCGTTATCAATGGATTTAAAATGATGCTCGTGGCGGAAATGCTTAAAATCACCTTTGGTCATTTTATCAATAAAATGACCGGGGGCCTGCATAACTATTATTTTTGAAGTGAACTGTCTTGTTTTAAAAAGATGTTTGGCCTGCCAGGTCACTGTTTCATTTAAATTGATAAGGCCGTTGGTAACACCGTCAATTGCTGATTCATTTGTTCCCGCAGTAGAAATTTTATGCAGGTCAATGCTGCGGCCCAGGTCGAAAACCCGTTCAACAGGTGCTGCAATAAATGTAGTGAGATGAATTTTGGCCATTGGGTTATTAAAAATGTAGCACTCGTGAGTTACTTCCGAAAGTATGACTCACTACCGAAATTAAACAAACGGCACTTTAACCACTTTTGCTTTTAATAAAGTATGGCGGATGCTGATATAGATATCGCTGTCGATAGCAGAAAAATTAGTATTGACATAACCCAGGCCTATTGCCTTCCCCAGTGATGGCGACTGTGTACCTGAGGTGACTTTGCCAATAAAATTTCCATCAAAATCTTTTATCTCATAATCATGACGGGCAATCCCTTTCTCCAGCATTTCAAAACCTATTAATTTTTTTGTAACCCCTTCTGCTTTTTGTTTTTCAAAAAATGTTTTATTGGTAAACTCTTTGGTGAACTTGGTGATCCATCCCAGTCCGGCTTCCAATGGAGATGTGTTATCATCAATATCGTTGCCGTATAAACAGAATCCCATTTCCAAACGCAAAGTATCTCTTGCACCAAGGCCGATGGGTTTAATGCCCTGTGCTGCACCGGCAGCAAATATGGCATCCCATATTTTTTCTGCATCATTGTCTTTATCGTCGAAATATATTTCAACGCCGCCTGCGCCGGTATAACCCGTTGCGCTCACCAAAACATTTTCTACTCCTGCAAATTTACCTTTGGTAAAAGTGTAGTATTTCAAATTCATGATGTCCATGTCAGTAAGTCCCTGCAATATTTTTGTTGCATTGGGTCCCTGTATCGCAAGGAGGCAGGTCTTATCCGAGATATTATGCATCTCTACATTCCTGTCGTTGAACTGGCTGATCCAGTTCCAGTCTTTTTCAATATTGCTGGCATTCACCACCAGCATATAAGCTTTATTCTCTTCGAGGCAATATACCAGCAGGTCATCTACAATACCGCCGGTATTATTTGGAAGACAACTGTATTGTGCTTTCCCGTTAGTTAGTTTGGATGCATCATTGGTGGTTACCCGTTGTATCAGGTCCAGTGCGTTTTCCCCTTTCAAAATGAATTCACCCATATGGCTTACATCAAATACGCCGGCATTGTTACGCACGGCTGCATGTTCATCGTTGATACCGGTATAGGAAATGGGCATATTATAGCCGGCAAACTCAGCCATTTTTGCCCCCAGTGCAATATGCTTATCGGTGAAGGGAGTATTTTTCATTAAAACAGGTTTTATTAATTGGTATTAAATGGATGGCAAAGGTAAGGTGTTCCTTATTTAATACTAAATAACAGCTTAATGAAATGAAAATATCAATCCAAGGTTGGTTTGTTGCGGGATGGGTATTACTACTGGTTGTAGTGGAATGCAATTTCCCTGACTGCCCTTGCAATAAAAGTTTTACTGTCCGGGTCATCATAATCCAGGGGCATTCCATTGTCTGATAACCTGTATGAAATACTGCCGTCTGCATTACTTCTCACAACAAATCTTTTATCGTCCTTCCTGTATTTCACATATCCGTCGGGAGAAATGTCTTCAATGGCCGTTTCGTTATCATTGAAAATGACCTGGCCGCAATATTCGATCTTCAAAGAGCTGTTATCATTACTTACACTTACGGTCCTTATCCTGTGGTGGCGGAAATGACAGGCTGTTGAGATCAGTAACATTAATAAAAGGATGATTACTAAAGGGTTTCTTTTTTTCATGTACCATTATTTTGATTAAACTAAAAACAGGTAAAAGAGTCCCGCCAATACTGGCAGGACTGTGTTGGTTTCAACTTCAACTCAACTATTGAAACGATCTTAATTGATATTCATTGCAGGGCCATACACCGGCACTTTGTACATGCTTAATGGCTCTGGTTCATCATTTTCATTCAATTTTTGCAGTTGCTTTTCAATCTTATCTTTTGCTTTTTGCAGGGAATCGTTCATCTTTTGTTTTTCCCTTTCCAGTTTTTGTTTCATGGAATCCACTTTATTCATGGGCTGGCCATTATTGTAGCGGTAGTTATCGTCGCTGCCCGTGGTTATTGTTGTTCCATTATCGTCTATCCTTACCTGTTGCTTCGCTTTTGCTTTTCTTGCAGGCTTACCATCAAGCGTATATAAGTGCCCGTCGGCGTTCATTGTATATTCTACGCCAGACCTCCATTCGTGTGCATCATCATTATAATCAATATCCCAGAAATCACTGTCGAAGGATACGCCGATGTGCACATTATTGAAGTTATACCAACCCATACTTCTGTCGATCTTCACTTGTTTGCCAACAGGCACATAGACCGTTAAAATAACGCCCTGGTTACGGAATTTATCTATGGTATTGATAGCAATGCCTTTGTCAAGCTGTAGTATCGTATCTTTTTGAGCGCCGCCAAAACGGATAAGGCCTGCGTTTTTTTCTGCTTCATCCCTTGTTCTGCCCTGCGCCATATTGATCATGGTAACCTTGAAACTGTCGTTAGGCGATTTTATCACGCGTACATCAAAGTTTTTGATATAGGCGGTGTCTTCATCGATCCCGGCAAATGGTTCAAACCTTAGCCACCGGTTACGGGTATACTTGTCCAGCTCACTGGTACAGGTTACTTCCAGTTTATTCACTTTCGGATTATTCAATACCAGTTCCTGTTCGGTCAGCGTTCTGTTACCATGGCTGAAATCCTTACTGATTGAGCTAATCAACAAGATGGCGCTAACCCACCCGATCACCCAGAGGCTGATAAAGGAAAGGCGGATCATTTTGCTGTTACCTTTTGATTTAGCCAGCTTCCTGATGATCCAGGTAAGGATACCGATGATAGGTACCGCAATAAAAAATATCAATGTGCCCCATGCAAATGCATCTTGCCAGCCGGAGCTGATTACAAAATCCTTTAAAGGGAAGAACCCGATCGAAATCACCCCCAGGCCAAACAGGGCCATCACCAGGCCAAAGCCCACGCAGCCGATAACAAAATAAGCAAAGAGCTTAATCATAAAAACGATCACATCTCCAAAGGACCTTCCGCCGCGCCGGGCCACAGAGCCTATTTCCGATCCTACAATTTTTCCTTTCTCCTGCGCATAAGCCTTTGCTTCTTTTCCAAACTTTTCGGCCTTTTGCTGAAAGCCTTTCATTTCTTCTTTTACTGATTCTTTAATAGAATTCATATCCACTTTTTCTCCTTTCATTTCTAATTTTTCTGCAGTAGTGAATGCTTCCGGTATTACCAGCCACAGGATAATATAGATGATAAATGCCCCGGGGCTAAAACCAATTCTCAAAAAATTCGGGAAGTCCATCATTCCCCAATGCCCCCACCTGAAAATAAAGGAGAGGAACGGAACCAGGAATAATATCCTTGGTATCCAGGGATTGATGCCGAAATAATTACCAATACCGCTGCACACACCGGCTATGATCTTATCATCACTATCCCTGTACAATTTTTTACGTACGCCACCGATGATGGTACCGCTGTTATTGGGAACGAATATCCACAGCAGGATATACGCAAAGAAACCAACCCCTGATAATATAAATATTATCCTCACCAGGGTGGTATCAATACCAAAATAATTAGCTACTCCTGCGCACACACCACCCAGAATCTTATTGCTTTCGTCCCTGTATAAGCGTCTATGCGTAGCAGTTGAGTTGCTGTACTGGCTATCACCTGAGGTTTCGGCGGTTTTGGGTTGGGCAGCGCCTGCAACTTCATCTGCAGTTTCAAAATCTTCAGGGCGGCCCATACTTTTTATAACAGCATTTACATCATCATCGGTTATACAGGTGGCGCCATTGTTTAAACGCTCCTGGAATAACTCGCCGATGCGGCTCTCAATATCATTAATGATCTCGTCCTTGCCTTCCTCATTGGCAAAGTGCCGGTTCAGGCTATCGGTATACCCTTTCAGCAGGTCAAAAGCGGTAACTTCTATCGGAACAACACGTCCCTGGAAGTTGATATTAATTACTTGTTTCATGACTTTAATTTTTTGTCTCGTTAGTTGTTTGTTCCCCAACAAAAAAACATGGCTATACTTTTTTATTTAGGGTCGTTGAAGTTGTTATTATTAAAATGTTGCTGTTCAGCATCTGTAAGCGCTTTCACGGCGTTGGCCAGCTCAAACCAGGTTGCTTCCAACTCTTTATAAAATTCTGCTCCTTTGCCGGTGAGTGAAAAATATTTACGTGGCGGGCCACTGTTACTTTCTACCCAGCGATAAGTCAAAAACTCTGCGTTCTTTAGCCTAGTCAGCAGCGGGTACAGGGTACCTTCTAAAATGTTTAGGTTGGCTGCCTTCATCTTATCAATGATATCCGAAGGGTAGGCTTCCCCCTGTTTTATCACTGAAAGGATACAAAACTCCAATACCCCTTTCCGCATCTGGCTGGCGGTGTTATCAATATTCATGGCTTCAATGTTTTAACCTCAATACTGCCTCCCTGCATGGAGACTGTTGTGAAGATCTTTGCAAAAAATTATTCATGGCTATACTTTTCTTATTAAAAGATGCAGATCAGGCAATATGCCTTCTTTTCATCATAGTTCTACCCCTGCGCTGAATATCCCAAAGGTCGAAACTGGTGAAAGGCCTTGCCGGTAAAAGGCCAACGGCTAAACTTTCATTTACTACAGTGGTAAATTCATTTGTGTGTTCTTTACTTATTTGGGTAAAGTTGTTGTTTGATTGCTTTTTCATGACTTTAAGTTTTATTCGTTTTAATAGTTGTTTCTTTTTCTTTAGTAAGTCCCGGCTTTGCCGCTTTGCTTACTTTGATAACACAAAGATAGTGTCTTTTTAGTACTATGCAACACATAATACCATATTTTTTATAGTAGCTGGTGCTAACCAATAGCTCTTATCCGAACAAAACCCTTGCCTGTAAAGGATTTTACGTATTTTTAGTCAGAAAAAATAATTTTACCGATCGGGATAAATGGCAATAATTCTTGAAGAACGGCATCGAAAAGAGTGGCTTTTCTGATCTTTTGGGCCACCGGCTGGATAGTATGGCCCATCATCCATCATTTATTGAGCGCTGTTAATATTATTATAAGAAGGAAGGTGTAGGTCATATTGGTACTTGTTTTGCCATATATAATAATAAGAGGAGGACCATTATATGAAACAGCTTTTTTACTTCGCTATCAGCCTGCTTGTTTTTACATCCTGTAAAACAAGTAAGGATTATTTATCCCATATTGATGAAGACAGAACCCTTTTTGATGCCGTAAAAGCATTGAGCAAACATCCTGGTGATTCTGATGCCATAAAAGCATTGCCCCTTTTATACACCAATGCAGAGCAAAGGCACCTGAAAAAAATTGCCACTTACAGCAGTTATAAAGAATTAGCACGTTGGGATAAGGTTTTTGACGAATACACTATTTTACAAAAAATGTATGATGCCATCGGGGAAAATGCGGCGGCCAGCAGCCTGGTAAACCCGGTAAATTATCAAAGTACCATTTACGACCTGAAACAACAGGCTGCTGAAGATTATTACCAACAGGCAACTGTTTTCCTCGACAAGCCGGGCAGAAGCGATGCAAAAACAGCCTATAATTATTTTAAGAAAGCCGAGAAGTGGGTAGCTGGGTATAAAGATGCCAAACAAAAAATGGCCAATGCTTACCAAAATGCTATTATTAATATTGTGATTAATCCCGTACAGGATAATTCTTTCTTCTTTAATACCGGCTGGGGCAATTCCGGTTATAATTACAGCAATGAATATTTTCAGCAAACACTGATCAGGGAGCTGGGCGGTAAAAATGCTACCCGCTATCCTGCAAGGTTCTATACCGACTGGGAAGCGAGAAGGGATAATATTCAGCCGGATTGGGTGATTGACCTTACTTTAAGGAATATAGATATACCCCGGCCATCAAGCAGTAATTACAGCCGCAATGCCAGTAAACAGATAGAAACGGGCAGGGATACCAGCGGGCACATTATTTATCAAACAGTGTATGCCACATTAAATATTACCCGCCAGTCATTTACAGCCCGTGCCGAAATGGAGGTTGATATAACGGAAGTGGCTACACGAAAAAACATCAGTTATAAAACCTATCGCGATGAGTACAGCTGGCAGGAAGAACACGCTTCTTATAACGGCGACAACCGTGCCCTCAGCAGCAACGACTGGGATATGATCAATAATAGTACTTTTAATGAACCCCGTAAAGAAGATGTATTAAATGAATTATACAGAAGAATCTACCCGCAGGTAAAAAGCAATATCAGTTATGCGGTGGACTGGTAAAAAATTTTTAAGGTGATCAGTTTAATAGCTGCCCCGGCGAATGCCGGGGTTTTTAATTACAGGCCCCCTTAACAAAACATTAAACCCTATTGGTGTAATTTAAAAAGCTTCTTTAAAAATCCATAAAATATTATTTTTACGTAACTGCTCCTATCATGGAAAGAAAAATATACAACCCTATACAAAAAGACCAGGTCATATTCCTTAAAACACACGCCGATACCAATGGAGAATGCACATTAGTGGAAGTAGAGCTGGCAGATGGTGGTGGTGTAGGGCTACATTACCATAAAACTTATTCCGAAAAATTTGATTGCCTGGAGGGTGAAGTGCAGGTGCAATTGGGTAAAGAAATTCACAAACTTCAACCAGGCGTGTCGGCTACTGCAGCGCCGAATGTAAATCATCTTTTCCGCAATCGCAGCGGAAAGCCTTGTAAATTCTTAGTAGAGTTAAGGCCTGCCAGTCGCGGCTTTGAGCAATCCCTGCAGATCGGTTACGGCCTTGCCGCAGATGGCTTGTGCAAACCCAATGGTTTTCCTAAAGACAAGCTTGCATTAGCCTGGTTATTCGATATCAGTGAAAGCAACCTGCCCGGCTGGATGAGCATCTTCGAATTCGTGCTGCGCAAACAGGCAAAAAAAGCAAGGGAAAGGGGCACAGATAAGCAGCTAACGGAGCGCTATGTACGCTTTTAAACATTTACCGTCATTTGAACGCAATATATATCAGCCAGCTCATTAAATAGGCCAGCCCGGTCATATAGACCAACTGAATGGCGGGCCATTTCCAGCTACGCGTCTCTCTTCTAACAACAGCCAGGGTGCTCATACATTGCATGGCCAGCACATAAAATATCAACAGCGACAATCCTGTTGCCAGGTCATATACTTTTGTGCCATCGGGTCTTACCGCTGCCGCCATTTTTTGCCGAAGGGTACTGCTGTTTTGATTCGCATCTTCGCCAACACTATACAATGTAGCCATCGTGCCCACAAAAACTTCTCTTGCAGCAAATGAAGTGATCAGTGCAATGCCTATTTTCCAATCATATCCCAACGGACGTATCACCGGTTCTATCGCTTTGCCCAATGTACCGGCATAAGAGTTTTGTAATAGCTCTGTTTTTCGCTGCTTATTTAATTCTCCGGCCTGCTGCGGATTATTCTGTATCAACAGCTCATACTTTGCCGTTACATTGCTCATTTTTTCTTTTGGCCCATAAGTGCTCAATGCCCATAACAACAGGCTGATCATCATGATCACTTTACCTGCATCAAACACAAATATCTTTGCCTTCTGTATCATGGTGCTTACGGCATTCTTCCACCTGGGTGCACGGTATACCGGCAATTCCAGGATAAAAAAACTACGTTCGGCACTTTTAATAAACCACTTCATTACCCATGCCACGATCAGGGCCATCACAGTTCCCAATAGATACAAGGCCATCATCACCAGGCCCTGCAGGCTTAAAAAACCAAGGTATAATTTTGAAGGGATTACTAGTGCGATCAGGATAGTGTACACCGGCAACCTGGCGCTGCAACTCATCAGCGGGGTGATCATGATAGTGAGCAGGCGTTCCTTTTTATTTTCAATATTACGGGCGCTCATGATGGCGGGTACCGCACAGGCAAAGCCGCTGATCATGGGCATTACGCTTTTCCCATTGAGCCCCACTTTACGCATAAGCTTATCCGTTAGGAAGCTGATCCTTGCCATATAACCCGTATCCTCAAGTAAGGTGATCAGCCCAAACAGGATCATGATCTGCGGCACAAATACCATAATGCCGCTAAGGCCCGCAACAACGCCATTAATTACCAGGTCGCTCAACCAGCCAACGGGCAAATGAGTGGTAAGCCATCCACCGAATTGTCCAAATGCCCATTCAATACCATCCATGGGATATCTTGCTACCCAAAACACACTCTGGAACAAAAGAAAAAGCACCGTTATTAAAATAAGATAACCCCATCGCCGGTGCAACAGCACATCATCCAGTTTTTCATTGAATAACGCTTTTTGCAGCGGGTCGGCTTCTACAACTGTTTGCTGCATGATATGCCTGATGCGCCCATAGCGCTGCATGATCTCCTCGGCTTGTGTTTTGGTAGAATTGAATTTATTTTCCGTCTCTATATGTTCTATTTTTTCCTGCGTAATTTTATCCAGCAAAAAATTCTCGTGGTTGATCAGGTAATGTATGGCGATATAATCACTGATATGTGGAAACAATTTCTTCACCTGCTCAATAGGCTTTGCCGCAAGCAGGTTGCTGTCGATAAAATCACGAACAGGATTTTGGTACAGGTTTTCTGCACTTTGTTCGATCACTTTTTTTAATTGCTCCATCCCTTTATTCTTACGGGGGTTTACCGGAAGAATGGGTACACCTAATTCCCTTTCAAGGCCGGGAATATCGATCTGTGTTCCTTTTCTTTTAGCAAGGTCCATCATGGTGAGCGCTACCACAACAGGGAGTTTGAGGTCAATGATCTGCGAACAGAATAATAGGTTGCGCTTCAGGTTGCTGGCATCTGCCACCAGTATAACAAGATCGGGCTTAACGGTTTCATCCTGGTTCAATAAAACCTTATAGGATACCCATTCGTCGCTACGGCGGGGATAAAGACTATAAGTGCCCGGAAGATCGATGACCGTTGCATCAAGGCTTGCCGAAATTTTACAGTGCCCTGTTTTTTTGTCAACCGTAACCCCGGGAAAATTACCCACTTGTTGTTTTAGCCCGGTCAACGAATTAAAAAGTGAACTCTTCCCGCTATTGGGGTTTCCTACTAATGCTATATTTATCTGGTTTGTCAAATCAATTATTGACTGCAAAAATAACCGTAACTACCGGCATACGCTTACGAATTAGGAAACAAGGGATATGGGGGAATATCCATTATAATGATTTTGTAAATTTCCATTAACCCTTACTGGAATACTGCCGCCTTGATTACCTTTGTGGTTCTTCTTAAAATTATAGTATGACACGTTTACTCTGGTTATTGATCCTTATCTCTGCAACAGGCAATGCACAAAAGTTAAAGAAAGCCGATAAAAATGTTTTAGCCAATCTTAAAACACATATCGGTTACCTGGCCGATGATAGACTGGAGGGAAGAAGAACCGGTACCCCTGGCGAAAAACTGGCTTATGAATATATCAGCAGCCAGTTTGCAAAGATCGGGTTGATCCAAAAAGGTGATAACGGAACTTTTATCCAGGAATTTGAAGTGAATGAAGGCAAGTTGGTTAATCCTGACTCTTACCTGATGATTAACGGCAAAACCCTTTTACCGGAAAAAGATTTTTTCCCTTTTATTTTTTGTCCAAATACCTCCCTGGAAGCAAGGGCCGCTATTGCCTTGCCGGAAAATGGAACATTTTGGTTTTGGGACCTGAAAGATAAACTGGAAGAAAATAAGGGCAATCCTCATTTCGACCTGACCGATGCCATCAAAACAAGAATAAACGAGGTGTCGGCAAAGGGGGCAACAGCACTGATCATTTATAACAGCTCGTCAATAGATGATGAATTAAAATTTGAACCGAAAGCAAAAACAGAAACAGCAAAGATCCCTGTTATATATATCACCAAAGAAACCAAGCTGAATTATTTAAAGGACGAGACAGCGACGGTGGATATTAAACTGAAAGTAATTATAGCAGATAAAAAAAGAATGGGGCATAATGTAATCGGTTATATAGATAACGGTGCTGCCAATACGATAATTATTGGCGCACATTTCGATCACCTGGGTTATGGCGAAGACCATAATTCACTTTATACCGGAACTATACCACAAATTCATAATGGTGCGGATGATAATGCAAGTGGCACCGCGGCCCTGATCGAATTGAGTAAATTATTAAAGCATTCGAAATTCAGGAACAATAACTATATTTTTATCGCCTTCTCCGGAGAAGAACTGGGATTATTTGGCAGCAAGTATTTTGCAGAACACCCTACCATCGATCTCAACAGCGCCAACTACATGATCAATATGGATATGGTGGGACGTTTGAATGACAGTACACATGGATTGAATATTGGTGGCTATGGCACTTCGCCAACATGGGGCAGTTTGCTTTCGGATAAAGATGATTTCTTTAAAATAAAATTCGACAGTAGCGGCACGGGCCCAAGTGACCACACTTCTTTTTATCGTAAAAATATACCGGTACTGTTTTTCTTCACGGGTGTGCACAGCGATTACCACAAACCAACAGATGACGCGGATAAGATCAATTACAATGGAGAATTGACGGTATTAAAATACATTTACCATATCATTGACGAGACAAACGATAAAGGCAAACTGGTGTTCGCTAAAACAAGAGACACACAATCCTCAGGAAAAAGTAATTTTAAAGTAACATTGGGCATCATGCCCGATTACACTTATAGTGGAGGAGGCGTAAGGGTTGATGGGGTAAGTGAAGGGAAGCTGGCACAGCGGACAGGAATTAAAGCTGGTGACGTGCTCATACAATTGGGTGACCATAAATTCTCTGATGTACAAACCTACATGGAAGCATTAAGCAAATTCAACAAAGGAGATGCTACAAAAGTAAAACTGAAAAGAGGGATAGAGGAATTAACATTTGATATTGTATTTTAATTTCGTTTACAGAATGGCAGCGAGTCATAAATTAAAAATTGATAACGAGGCATTGGCGGAAGGGTTTTTTGAAGATTCCCTGCTGGTGGGTATTGTTGCACCCATTAAAGATTACCAGTTTAGCTGGCAGTTGAATAACTTACTCGGCTTCAGGTTCAGGGTTAACAATGACATTGAGATACAGCTTACCAAAAAGCAACGTAAATATTATTTTTCTATTTATGAATACCCCGTGCCTTCCATTACGCTCACCCATTATTTATACAATAACCAGTTTGATGGTGAATATTTATTACCCGAATTTAAGCACCTCGATTTTTTGTGGCTCATAAAGGGAGACGCAGTTGCTGCAGATGACCTGAACTTCCTGATACAATCCATCCGCTCCCTGCCCGGCGTTCAGTTGGTAACAGAAATGACGAATGAAAAAATAAAAAATAAACAGCATCTTATTTTCTAAAGTGGGTTACACAGTTTTTCAAATTGCAGTAAGCCCGGGTGTGCAGAAAGCAGAAAGAATATTTTATCATTTAAATAATTATTTATGTGGCTAGCAGATAAAAATACGCTTTATAAAAAATTTGAATTCAAAAATTTTGCTGAAGCTTTTGCCTTTATGACACGGGTTGCCCTGGTGGCAGAAAAAATGGACCATCATCCTTTATGGACCAATGTTTACAACAAAGTGGAGATATGGCTCAGTACACATGATGCCGGGGATATTATTACGGAAAAAGATCATAAACTGGCTGCGCAGATCGATAGCCTTCTCGGTTAAAACGTTCTCGCAGAAGTGAGAAGTAGGCAGGAAAAAATTCAGCGCCTTCTGCCCCCATGCTTCGGCTGTGTGAATTCCTCCCTTTTCTCTTTGCGTGAAACAAGCGCAGCAACAGATACCATCATCCATGCCCCTTCCAGGATCATGAACGGTATATAACGGATAAGTACAGATGCCAGGCAGGCCAGTCCCGCTCCAATAATATTCATTAAAATATAGGTGAAACCTGCAGAAGAAATTTTCTTAAGCAGGTTCAATAAAAAGGCGAGTAATAAAATGGTTACCCCGGTAAAGCCTATGCAGTCATTTATGTTCAATTGCATTTTAGGTATTAACTATTTTGTTTTTATTTTTTTACAGCAATTGTTTTTTCTTCTGCAATCATAAACCTGCCGACAGGCTCAACAAATTTCTCAAGCCCGTTTTCTTTTAATAAATTTTTCACTTCTTCAACAGACGCTTCATCCACAGCGATCAGTAAGCCTCCGTTGGTTTGCGGGTCGGGCAGTAAATTAAAAGCTTCCATCACATTCACACCTTTCTCAAAGCTAACCTTATCACTATAGCTATTCCAATTGCGGTAAGTGGCGTCGGGTACAATGCGCTGTGACAGGTATTCTTTTACACCATCAGCAACAGGTAACATACTATAATTTATTTCTGCCGAAAGGTTATTGCCTTCTGCCATTTCAATTAAATGCCCTAACAATCCAAAGCCCGTCACATCAGTCATAGCAGTTACACCACTTATTTTTCCTAGTGCTTCACCAACGCTGTTCAATCTTACCATCTGGCTGATCATTATTTCAAGGTGTTCATTTTTCAGTAATCCTCTTTTTTGGGCGGTAGATAAAACACCAACCCCCAATGGCTTTGTGATAAAGATTGTATCGCCTGCTTTTGCTGTATTATTTTTTTTCAGATTTTTTATTTCAATCAACCCGTTTACCGCCAGGCCAAAGATGGGTTCTGTAGAATCGATACTGTGCCCGCCTGCCAAAGGTATTCCTGCAGCTGCACAGATCGTTCGACTTCCTTCCAAAACCCTTTGTGCCAGTTCGGGCGGTAGTTTTTCTACAGGCCATCCTAAAATGGCAATAGCCAAAATTGGTTTACCTCCCATCGCATACACGTCACTGATAGCATTGGCCGAAGCGATGCGGCCAAAATCAAACGCGTCATCGACGATAGGCATAAAAAAATCTGTGGTAGAGATCAATGCCATGCCATTGCCGAGGTCATATGCAGCTGCATCATCCTTACTGTTATTGCCAACCAGTAATTTACTGTTACCAGGTACCGAAAAATTACTCTTTAATATCTCATCCAGCACTTTGGGCGCAATTTTACAACCACAGCCTGCGCCGTGTGAAAATTGGGTTAGTTTTATTTCTTCGTTTGCAAGATCAAGCATGGTTAATTATTTTTTCCTCCTGAAAACTATCGCTGCATTCTTCTGGTAATCGCCGCTGAAACGTATTTCATAAATATCTTCCCCGTCGTGTACCACAAGCAATCCTGTATTAGGCGGGATGCTACCAAGGTTTTCGGCATACATGATCAGCTGGATAGTGTCGGGTGTTTCTTTGGTGATAGTAATTGTTTTACGGACTGCCCTTGTGCTGAGTCCCACCATCGGCATAATCACTTTCCCATTCATTAATACGCTCACTGTATCTCCATCCACTTCTCCGTTATCATATAGTGTGAGTACTAAACTGTCTGATTTGTAAAATACAGATTGTATCGTTTCTATTTTACGGTTGTTGACATCTGCAGCGGGACCTTTTATTATTACAGGGTCTGATTTTTTTACAACAGGAACTGTCTTTGTAATCACAGGTTCTGCTTTTGTAATTACTGGTTGTGGTCTTATTTCCTTTTCTTTCTTTACCGGTGTAATTATAACAGCAGGTACTGATTTTATTTCGGGCTTTTCTACTACAGCCACTATTTCCGGTTCTATAAATGACAGGTTTTTCGCCAATCCCAATTCTTCCAGGTGTGGCACCAGTGCCGATTGACGAAAATTACTTTTCCGTTGTACCCTGATACTTCCCGTAAGCGGGTGATATTCTTTTGTGCGGTTGGTAGCAAAGGGTCCGCTTAATATCATGGTGCTGTCCTGTATTTCAAGTGTCAGTACATTTAATTGGCGTACGCCTTTATTGGGTGGAATGGGATAATTGTTGGCGATCAGTTCCAGATCTTCTATCAATATCTTATCGTCCTGCTTTTTTACTTTCACTTTTTTTATGCCATAGTACTCTTTATCATCAACGATAAAAAAAGTATGTGAATAACCACTGAGCTTTCCCTTGTATTCGCTGATGGCAATTTCATAACGCAGGTCCCTGCCTGTAGTATCATTGTGCATGACCCCCTTCCATAAGCCGGTAATGTCCTGCGCCTTTAATGCAAAGGGCTGAAATGCCAGGCAGCAGAGAATTATGAAATACTTACAACATTGCATGATAATAGTTTTTGGATATTGGTTTTTGTATCAACGGAAGAACAGGGTATTTTATTTAAAAGTGCAGCAATATTTTCGCGGTTAAACAGGGCTTTGCCGTACCATTTATCATAATAGGTGAGCAATATGCGGAAACACTCCTTGTGATCATTCTCTAATAAGTGATTAATGGCATTCTTTGTTTCTAGTCCGCCCAGTCTTTTTTGTATGCGTATGATCGCATTAACCAGTTTTTCTTTTTCAAATTTACCATATTCTTCCACCAGGTAATCCAGGCGTTCTTCAAATGGTACATCTAAAAAATAAACCGGGCATTTGCGCATGCTGTTCCACAGCGGCATGGGGATTTGTAAGTTTCCGATGCGCTGGCTTTCGTCTTCCAACCAAATGGTGGTTACGTGGTGCGGGTCACCGATTATAGAATGTTTTTGGGGGAGTTCAACAGATCGCTCATTACCAATCGCCAACCGGAGGTTAGTCGCCAGTAAGTTTTCGAACATCTCCTGTCTCGGTTGCTCCTTCTCTCCCAATGCACCAAATGCAGAACCTTTATGACAGGCAAGTTCTTCCAGGTCGACAATCGTTTGGTTTTGTTTTTTTAATTCTTGCAGTAAAAGCGTTTTACCGCTACCGGTATATCCGCCGATGATATTGAAATTATACTCTTTTTCGAATTGTGACAATACCCATTTGCGATAAGCTTTGTAACCGCCAACCAATGTATATACTTTAAATCCGTATAGGTCCAACAGCCATGCAACGCCCGCACTGCGCATGCCGCCACGCCAGCAGTGGACGAGGATGCCGGATCTGGCGCTTTTCTTACTGCAAGTTGTCAACTGCCAACCATTAACTATTTTTTCAGCTTCCTCCACCATTGCCTTCATCTTCACTCCAAAAAAATCCAATCCTATTTTAATAGCCACTTCCCTGCTCTTTTGTTTATATGCAGTGCCTACGGCTTTTCTTTCTTCATCACTGAATAAAGGCAGGTTATGTGCGCCGGGGATATGCGCATGGGTGTATTCTCCCAGGCTGCGTACATCAAGCACCGGGTGCTGTTGTGCAAGTACCAAAAAATCTTCTATGGTAAGTTTTTGTATCGCCATCTGGAAAACCCTGAACACCAGGAGCACTAAGTTACACAAAGAAACAATTGGCTAAGAGGTCCTCTTTTATTACTACATTTATTCCATGCTCCGCGTCATAAAACATTTACTTCCCCTTTTTATAGTGCAGTTCTTTACCTGGCTGGCATTATTCGCCCTTTGGATCTATGCTACGCCTGTAATTACGCGTTATGTATTTAACAGCACCGATACAGGAGGTACTGCTTTTGAAAACGGAGTCACCTGGGTAGGGATCTGTTTTGCGTTTTATGCAACGCTTGCTGCTTTCCTCACTTTCTTTATTCCCCGGCTTTTAAAACATATCAGCAAAGAAAGATTACACGCCATTGCATTATTGATGGGTGGCATTGGGTTAGCGCTGATATTTTTTATCAAAAACCAATACCTTCTATTGGTGTCTTTTGCTTTTATCGGTATTGCATGGAGCAGTATATCCAATGTACCGTATACTATGGTAAGCGAAGTTGCACCAGAAAATAAAATGACTACTTATTTTGCTGTATTCAATTTCTCTGTTGTTATTCCCCAAATAACGGCTGCATTTTTATTGAGTTATATCAATAAATACTTCTTTGCCGGGGAGACGATCAATGTTATTTTATTGGGAGCCTGTTCTATGTTCCTCGCCGGGCTGATCATGTTCTTTGGTAAACCGCTAAGGCACTAAGTGATTGAAACAAAAAGCCGGGGATTGTATCCCCGGCTTCAAATCATTTTATTGCTTCAATCAACCCGTCACCAGGTTTTCGAATCATTTAATTAACCATTCATGGAAGTCAGGAACTCCGCGTTATCCTTCGTGCCTTTCATATTCTTAAGTAACACGTTGATCGCTTCTTCAGGATTCATATCGGCCATGTGCTTGCGCAATACCCACATGCGTTGGAAAGTATCTTTGTCTAATAAGAGGTCGTCACGGCGTGTTGATGATGAAACAATATCAATGGCGGGATAAATCCTCCTGTTCGATAATTTACGTTCCAGCTGCAATTCCATATTACCCGTTCCCTTGAATTCTTCAAAGATTACTTCATCCATTTTACTACCGGTATCCACTAACGCTGTTGCGATAATGGTAAGTGAACCACCGTTCTCTATCTTACGTGCAGCACCAAAGAATTGTTTGGGTTTCTGCATGGCATTCGCTTCCACACCCCCGCTCAATACCTTGCCGCTTGAAGGTGCAACCGTATTATGAGCCCTGGCCAAACGTGTAATGGAGTCCAGCAATATCACCACATCATGCCCGCATTCTACCAGTCGTTTTGCTTTTTGTAAAGCAATAGTAGAGACTTTTACGTGCTTCTCTGCAGGCTCATCAAAAGTAGAAGCGATCACTTCTGCCTTTACGCTTCGTTCCATATCGGTAACTTCTTCCGGCCTTTCATCTACCAGTACGATCATTAAATAACATTCAGGATGATTTTCTGCGATAGCATTTGCCAGTTCTTTCAGCAGCATCGTCTTACCCGTTTTTGGCTGGGCAACGATCAATCCGCGCTGGCCCTTACCAATTGGTGTAAAAAGATCCATGATCCTGGTACTGTAATTATCGGCGGCTGTACAAAGATTTAATTTTTCAAAGGGGAACAGAGGTGTCAAATAATCGAACGGTACACGGTCTCTTACCTCTTCAGGTGATTTACCATTAATGGTTTCTACCTTTAATAAAGCGAAATATTTTTCACCTTCTTTTGGCGGACGGACACTTCCGTAAACCGTATCCCCTGTTTTTAAACCAAATAATTTTATTTGAGACGGGGAAACATAAATATCATCCGGAGAAGACAAATAATTATAATCGCTGCTTCTTAAAAAACCATATCCATCAGGCATCATTTCCAGCACTCCTTCGCCCAATATCACGCCGTCAAATTCAATATTGAAAGCAGGTTGTTCTCTTTTTTGCGGGTATTGTTTAGCCTGTTGCTGTTGTGATTCTTCATTTATCTGCACTTCCGGCTGCTGTACATCTTCTTCCTGTAACATTTGTGCAATGGCCGGCGGGATAGAACTTTGCTGATCCGTTATTGGCTGAAGAAATTCTTCATCGTCTTCTTCAATAGTTTTTTTAACCGGTTTCTTTTCCGGTTCCGGTTTTTTGCGATTTGCTGCAACGGGCTCTTTTTTAGCAACTGCCTCCTGCACCACTTCAGCGTCTTCAGTTGTATTGGAAGTGGAAGTTTTCACAATGCGTTTGCGTTTTGGTTTTTCGTCGTCGTTTTTTGCGGCTGCGTTCATAATGGCTTGTTTGTCGAGGATCCTGTAAATGAGGTCCTGTTTGTTAAGTTTTTTT
>JAYWAN010000152.1:0-11108 GCA_043782405.1 Chitinophagaceae bacterium | reverse complement strand
ATGCATTAATAGAACGGAGGATATTACCGCCATACATAAAGTAGTACCCCTGCTTGGCCAGGCAGCTGAACCATGCAAGCCTTTCTTCATCTGTATTGCACTTGCGCCAGGCAGTTGATTGCGCTTCTGCCAGTGATGCAATTAAGTTTACCGGATCAGTATCTACATACTCGCTGAATGAGTAAAGCCATTCAGTAAGATTATCAGCCTTGCGTAATGAATCGAGGCGTTGGGAAAGTCTAAGAGGTTTAGGAGGCCGGGCATCTTTATTGGACTGTGCTATAATTACAACTACCATAGCAATTGTACAACATACAAGTAGTAAACGCCGAACCATAATAGAAGCAGGTTATTCTAAAGATACGAAGATCGGGAGACCTGTGAAAGCTTCTTAATGCATGCACAAATTACGTTTCGCCTATTTACAATCTCCATGCTGCATAAAGGAATACACAATTACGCGGTACCCGGAAATAATGAAGGAAGCGTAAGCCACCTACAGGCCCCAGTCTTACCCTTCCCAATTGCAGGTCGCCAAATACTGCCACATCAAAATTGCTGAACCATTTTGTGGCCGTATATGTTTTCTCTTGCGTAATCGGTGTTGGGTTAGGTTGCTGCACCATGTGCAATACTTCCCGGTTATTAAATTTTGTAAGCGCATCCACAGTAATTAAAGTTCCGGCGCCTGCCCCAAACCAGTCATTGATATTTTTACGCAGTTGTAACGGAACAAGGTCGAGTTTAAAAATCTTTTGTTTAGCATAAATTTCCCTGCCCAGTATCCTGAATGTAGTTGAATTAATAACGGTGTCAACATTACTTGTAAATGCACCAACAAATTGCTCAGGTAATTGCAGGTATCCAAAAAGCATCTCGGCCTGCAAATATTTTTTATAGGGCGAATAGGGTGAGATGCCTGCACCGATAGAAAAATAATTTTCATCTTTGAAGTTTTTACCTAAAAACTGCTTATAGCCAACGATTATGCCGGGCGAATTACCGGGCTTAAAATATCCCTTCGGGCTATTGGTATAAATAACTTTATTGTTATCAAATACAATTGCCGCATTAGATTGGAAGGGAAGTTTTTTTAATGCCTTATTAAAATGCAGGCGGTACTTTACATATCCTACCGTTGAATCAGGGTCTGTCATGCCTTCCTGCCTTAATCCCGGCAGGTAAATATTATTAAATACAAAAAAGATACTGTCTTTGTGAATGATGGTATCCAGGCAACTTTGCCCTGGCCTGTTCATTGAATTACAGAAAACACATTTAGGATAATGATCAATGATCTCTATAGACTTCGCATCCAGCATCGGGGGAATACCAACGCTTACACTGGCTTGCCTTGCCGGCCCCCCGCCTGTGTTCTGAAAGCGCACTGTATATACCATTTCTTTTTTGGTACCGGTGAAACGGTAATTGAGGCGGCGGTTCTTCAGCATCATACGGTTAGGGTCATGCGAAGCTACAATCTGCAGCGCAAGCGCATATTCTTCTATCTCTTTAGTGGGATCATCCGGGATGAACAATGTGTTCAGTTCCACCACAGCATTGGTATCCCTGATCATTTCAGGCGTGGTATGCAGGGTAATAAAAAAATATTTTTCTTCGCTTTGCCGAAGGTCAGTAAAACGCCAGGCATTATTCTGCCTGAATGCTTTTTGTTTGGATGCGATCAATTCCGAAAGCTTTCCCCAGAACTGGCCAGGGTTTTCATTTAGTGGTGTAGCATTCGGTCCCCCGGTAGTTGCTGATGAAGGGGTTTCCATCATCTCCCCTGCGGGTGCAAAAGCAACGATCGAAGCCAATGATGATCTTTTTTCATTATTGTATATCCTTTCGTCTGTGAGGTTAAAATTATTTTTACGGAATTGCTTTTCATTATAAAATAAGACCACGGATCCGCTCATTGGCGCATTTCCTTTTTCATTCCGGTAACCCACGATCAATACCATATCTTCATCTGCCTTTGGCATACTGTTCACCCGCATTTCGATAGCACCCCCCTCTTTAAAAAAAACGGTATTATCATTAACCGCATAAGTGTTATTCTTTGAGCGTATCCTCAGCGGCTTGGGCCTTGTAGGGGGCGGCTTGCCATCGTCATAATTATTAGTTGCAAACAGGCGGGCATCATATGAACCGGTATCCTTATAAACGTGTTTAGGGTTTTCTTCAAAACTGAATTTGCCATCACCAAATTCCCAGTAATAAGAATAAAAAGATTCGGGTGCTCCGGCCAGCTGGTGCAATGGGCGCAGCGTAGAGTTGAAACTTGCCCGGTTATCCTTTAATTGAAAATTAATGATAGCAGTATCTTTGTCAGCCAACTGCGCTTCAACAGTTACTGTCATCCATTGCACCAGTGCCAAAAGCAGTATAGCTTTTCTCCAATGCATTATCAATGATTTAATTTGAGAGACTATAAAATTACTCATATTCTTTAATTATCAAAGGAGAAAATGGGGGATAAAGGTGAAACGTTAAACGTGAGAAGGCCACATTAATGTTGCACTTCTCACGTTTATTGATCTTATCTCACATTTACCCCCTCACATCTCCTATTTATAAATTTCTTTGCTGGAAATTTGTATTGAAATAATCATATTCACCTACTGCATTATATCCTCTTCCGTCGAAGCCGGTGAAATTAGCCACACTTACCTGCAAACCCGAAGGGCTTTGGGTTGCAAATACCGGCCATGCCAGGTTAAATGTTGAATTGTTTTTACCAATGTCGGGGTGCAACCAGCTTCCAAATACCTGCACCTGGTTAATATTCATTGATTGGGGCAATTGGTACATTACACGCAACAATAAATAAATTTTTGATTCCTGGCCAAGTGCATTTGTTGTTCCGGCAACTGCATTTTCAAATTTGATAATGGAATTACGAAGGCCGGTTGGTGAAGTTGTGTTTTGCACCTGGCGGGCAATATTTACCAGTTGTTGTGATGCTTCTGTATAATAGCCCGTGGTCCAGTCGGGTATTTGAAGGATCATTTTACCCGTATTATCCAATTTGGATGAATCAATTTTTATTACTGCTATTGTCTTATTCTCAACAGTTGGTGTAGTTTCAAGTGAGGTAATTGAATTGCCATCGCAACAATTCCAGGTTGTGGTAAGACTATGTGGAGCTGTTTCTTTATCGCTCCAGAAATCGGGCTTTGCAGTAGTTGAAGGCAGTGAATGAGCATAAGTGGCTTTATTATTCCTTATAAAAGTTGCAGGCAGATCAAGGTCTTCAAAGAATTTAACTTCGCCGGTGAATGTTACAGTTCCATAAGTGCTGGGATGACTTGGTTCACGGAATTCATCATCAAAATTATATAATCCTGCCAGTGTAGCACTATCGCCTTTTGTTCCGGGCATCACGTGCCACGCTTCCCAATAAGTAAGTTTTGTATGCTCAACAATTCCACCCGGGCAGGTAAAGATTGAAGCATCACGGGTAAGTTGCTGTACGATCCATCCGCCTTTTTTACTGGTTTCTTTAAGGGTAAATTTTACTTTCCAGTCGAAACCTCCGCAGGGATCTTTCTTAGGGCCTTCAACTGTTTCCATAGTAAGGTTGGCATTTGAACCTGCGGGTGCAACGCCGGGAGCTGCGTCGCCAAATTCCTTTTTACAGCTGGTATTGCTAAACAAAAGAAAGGCAGACAAAAGGATCGGTAATAATAATTTTACTTTCATGATTGATAAATTTTATTTTTTATGCCTACTCTGTCCTGGCTTTTCGGCTTCGGCCATTGACTTAACAGGAGTATATCAATGAGGCCTAAGATTTGTTACCTGGTCCTCAAACCTTTCGCCGTTTTTATTTAAAAGATCATAAAAAGAGAAGTATATTTAAGCACAAGGGATACCAGCATGCCTTCCGAAGCAAAAATCATACATACCGATCAGCGGTTTGTAACCGGGCTACTGCAAAATGATACTGCAGCCGTTAAAGAAATATATGATCGTTTTGCGGCTAAAGTGAAGGGCTACATTATACACAACAGCGGATCGGAAGATGATGCCGCCGATATCTTCCAGGAATCTCTTATTGATATTTACCAGCAGGCAAAATACAAAGCACTACAACTCACTTGTCCTTTTGAACCTTTCCTGTTACTGGTATGCAAACGTAAATGGCTGAATGAATTGAAAAAAAGAGAGCGGCAGGGGGTAACAAAGGGCACAGAAGAATTATCTGGTATTGGAGAAGATGTATTTGCCCTGACAGAAGAGGTACAGTTACAGAATGAAAAGACATTTTTATTCATGGCCATGTTTAAACAACTTGGTGAAAGGTGCCAGGAAATCATCCGCAAATGCCTGGGCAAAAAACCGCAAGACGAAGTGGCAGAGGAATTGGGGATAAGCTATGCTTACCTGCGCAAAAAGAAATCGGAGTGTACTGCCGAATTGATAAAACTGGTAAAAACAAAACAAGCCTCATGAAATGAACACATTTGATTACGATATGATCAGCCGCTATTTGGATGGTGAAATGAATGGAGAAGAACTTAAAAATTTTGAGGCGCTACTTCAGCAGGATAATGATTTGCAAAAAGAAGTAGCGCTGGTTAAAGAACTGAATGAAACACTGCAGATGAAACTTCATCCCGATGAAAATGAATTGGCCCTGGCTGATACAATGAAAGAAATGCGGGGCGAATATTTTTCAGGTGATACTGCTGCCGAACAATCAACAGCAAAAATAATTCCCATAAAAAGATCACGATGGATGATGGCTGCTGCTGCGGTATTCATTGCAGTGGTAATGTTAACCATTTGGTCGCCATGGAAAAAAGACAGCCTCTATCAACATTATGCTTCAATAGAGATGCCGGGTGTAGCAGAAAGAGGGGTTCCATCAGACAGTTTGCTTAAACTGGCCACTGACAGGTTCAATGAAAAAAAATTTACAGATGCCTTACCTGCATTTGAAACGATATTGAAAGGCGATCCTCAAAATTCTTATGTACATTATTACTACGCCATTGCCTTGCTGCAAAGTGGGCAAACTGAAAGATCAAGAAATGAACTGATACAATTAGTTAACGGCACATCGGTATTTCGCTATGATGCAGGTTTTTATGTGGCGCTCAGTTATCTCAAAGAAAAGGATAATGCCAATTGTGCAGTATGGTTAAATAATATACCTGCAGATGCAGGCGTTTACAACAAAGCGCAGGAATTACTTAAAAAATTATAGCAGCAATGTTGTACCCTGTAAACTCAAATAGTGATTTTCCCGGAATAGCTACCGGATTCCGGCTGGTTTTAAAGATTGCTGACCAATATCATTCGTTTTAGTAGTATATTGTATAAAAGGGAATTTTCCTGAAGTCATAGATGTAAGATATTTGTCGGAATAACTTCTTCCTTCTTGAAGAATCTCTTTAACAAAAGGCACCCTTCTAGTAACACCTGTGAATTATGTAACTTATTTGAAGAGTTATATAACAGCATATGACACAAAGCTGCGCACCTTTATATGTTGTGATCCAATTATTAATTATTTGAAACTACACATCAAATATATGGTGAGTGCCCGCTGTAAAATGGCGGTGAAAGAAGAGCTGAGAAAGCTTGGCTTGCATTTCATTGTTGTTGACCTGGGTGAGGTAGAGATCATGGAAAATATTTCTGCCGCACAGCGGGAGGAATTGAAAACGGCATTACTCTCATCAGGGCTCGAATTGATGGACGACAAGAGATCGGTATTGATAGAAAGGATAAAGAATGTGATCGTAGAAATGGTCCATCATTCCGATGAAATGATCAAAGTGAATTTTTCTGATTATTTAAGCAAAAAATTAAATTACGATTATACCTACCTGGCCAATTTATTTTCAGAAGTACAGGGAACAACGATCGAGCAATTCATCATTTCCCATAAAGTGGAGCGGATAAAGGAGTTGATCATTTACGGAGAGTTGAACATTTCTGAAATAGCCTGGAAGATGAATTACAGCAGTGTAGCCCACCTGTCTAACCAGTTTAAAAAGGTAACAGGACTGTCTCCTTCTCATTTCAGGCAACTAAAGGATAAAAGGCGAAGCCCGATCGAAGAGATCGGATCAAACCTTGGACCGGGGTCAAATGATTTAAATTAAATAAACAAGTTATCAATAGAATATGGCTAAAAAAATAAATAAGGATGTTGATGAATTGATCATTGTACGCAAAGAGCTTGCCTTTCAAAAAGAAGAGAAAGCCAAACTTGCCGCTGAACTGACCATTGCCCGCAAGGAACTTGTCTTTCAAAAAGAAGAAAAGGGAAAACGGGCGGCAGAGCTGGGCATTGCCAATAAAGAACTCGTCTTTCAGGACAAAGAAAAAGAAAAACGGGCCGCTGAGCTAGGTATCGCTAACATAGAACTCGCTTTTCAAAATGATGAAAAAGAAAAACGGGCGGGTGAATTAAGGGTTGCCAACTATGCCCGCAGCCTTATAGAAGCAAGCCTTGATCCGTTATTTACGATCAGTCCTGCCGGCAAGATCACTGATATGAATAATGCTTCCCTAAACATTATAGGGGTATCACGGGAGAAACTGATTGGTACAGATTTTTTTGATTATTTCACTGAACCCGATAAAGCTAGGGAAGGATATAAAGAGGTTTTTGCAAAAGGATTTGTAGCCGATTATCCATTGACCATCAGGGATCATAAATTAACCGATGTTTTATTTAATGGTTCTGTTTATAAAGATGAACAGGGAAATGTGCTGGGCATTGTGGTAGTGGCAAGAGATATTACGGATCAAAAAAGGATCGCCACAGAATTAACCGAGGCGATCGTGTTTGCAGAACTGGCTACGGGGCTTGCAGAAGAAGCGAAGATAAAAGCTGAAAATGCAACGAGAATTGCAGAAGATGCGGTGAAGGCCAAACAGCAATTTTTGTCGAACATGAGTCATGAGATCCGCACACCTATGAATGCCATCATCGGGTTTACCAAAGTGGTATTAAAAACAGATCTTACGGCAAAACAAAAAGAATACCTGACCGCCATAAAAATGAGCGGTGATTCACTGATCGTACTCATTAATGATATACTTGACCTGGCGAAAGTTGATGCGGGGAAAATGACATTTGAGCAGATACCTTTCAAAATGGTATCATCCATATCAGCTATGCTTCATCTGTTTGAAACAAAGATCCAGGAAAAAAATCTGCAGCTGGTAAAAGAATATGACAACAAGATCCCCGAAGTATTGCTTGGCGATCCGGTACGTTTACACCAGATCATTTTAAACCTCGTAAGTAATGCAGTAAAGTTTACTTCAAAAGGAAAAATTACCATAAGTGTTCATTTGCTCGCTGAAGATGAAGAGTCCGTTACCATTGAATTTTCAGTTACAGATACAGGGATCGGAATAACGGAGAATAAGATAGAAAAGATCTTTGAGAATTTCCAGCAGGCATCCAGTGGTACATCAAGGTTGTATGGCGGAACAGGATTAGGCCTTGCTATCGTTAAACAACTGGTAGAATCGCAAGGCGGAAGCATTCGTGTAAAAAGTGCGATCGACGAGGGATCTGTCTTTAGTTTCACATTAGGTTTTCAGAAAACAAAAGCTGAGGCCGAACCAGAATCAGCATTCGCGGAATTGGATTCCGGGATAAAGAATATAAAAGTATTGGTAGTGGAAGACATTGCGCTGAATCAGTTACTGATGAAAACATTGCTGGATGATTTTGGATTTGAACGTGATATTGCCGCCAATGGTAAAATTGCTATTGAAAAAATGCAGGCCAAATCGTACGATATTATCCTGATGGACCTGCAGATGCCTGAAATGAATGGGTTTGAAGCAACAGAATATATCCGCAATACAATGAATTCCAGCATACCTATTATTGCTTTAACGGCTGACGTGACCACAGTTGACCTGGCCAAATGCAGGGCAGTTGGAATGAATGACTATATCGCAAAACCCGTTGATGAAAGAATATTGTACAGTAAAATAGTAGGGCTGGTAAAAAAGCCGGGGCATATAAAATATAAAGGAAACAAAGAAGCCGGAGGCCTGAAACAAAAATGTATTGACCTGGCTTATTTGATCACCATTACGAAATCTGATCCAACATTAATGATGGAGATGATAGCCCTTTACCTGGAACAAACCCCTGCTTTGATCAGTACAATGAAAAAAAGTTTGAAGGATAAGGATTGGGATTCGTTACATGCGGCTGCACACAAAATGATCCCTTCATTTTCAATAATGGGTATCAGTGCAGATTTTGAGAATATAGCAAAGCAGGTGCAGCAATATGCCAATACACAGCAACAAAAGGACGGGATATATGAACTGGTTTCACAGCTAGAAAATATTTGTATACAGGCATGCGAAGAATTAACAGAAGAATTTAATTTGATTAAAAACACGAAGGGATGAAAAACGAAAATAAAATAAAGCTTTTCCTTGTAGATGACGATCCCTTGTTCCTGAGATCATTGGAAATTGAATTCCTCCAGCACGCCGATTTTGCCATCGAAACATTTGCAACAGGCGAATTATGCATGGAGCATTTATCGCATAACCCTGATGTGATCATTTTAGATTACCATCTCGATGGCATTGATAAAAATGCCATGAACGGAATACAAACATTAGATAAAATAAAAAATTTCAACCCCGATATTCCTGTTGTGATGCTCTCGTCCCAGGATAAAATTGATGTGGCAATAAACTGTATGCACCACAGGGCCTTTGATTATGTAGTGAAAAGCGAAACCGCCTTCATGCGCATACAAAAGATCATCAGTTCCATTTTCAGCTACAAAAAAATGGAGAAGGAACTGAATTGGTATATGGAGCGGATGTGATCTCTTCTTGTTTTTTAATTCTTATATCGAGCTGAAATATACAGTAGCCAGTAGTATGTGAATCATGTAACATATTTCCGGAGTTATGTAAGATTCATTAGTGTAAAGCAGTGCAACTTTGTAATATGAACCTTACAATCACTGCTGGCAGCAGATCGATCTGCAATACTAAAAATGAGTATAACCTTGAATCTCTTCGCCATCTAAACATACTCCTGGCTGAGGATAATCCTTTGTATGCCCGGCTTGTTTCCATCCTGTTTTCGCAAATTGGCCTAACCCTGGTTGTTGTTGAGAATGGGATCGCCTGCATTGAAAAGCTCAAATCGCATCACTTCGATATTGTTTTAATGGATATAGAAATGCCTGGAATGAGCGGGTTTGAAGCAACACATATCATCAGGCATGAATTAAAATGCAATGTCCCTATCATTGCCATGACGGCCAGTGCAATACCTGGTGAAAGAGAAAATTATTTATCGTGTGGGATGAATGCCCATATCACCAAACCTGCCAATAAAGATATACTCTTCAAAATCATTTACAACCTGGCTGGCGGCGGCAGCCACAGCAAAGTTAAAGTCATTACACCTTTACTTACAACGCCGGTTGCATTTGCTGAAAAAAATTGTAACCTCAGTTATCTTGTTACAGCGACCAGGGGAAATTTAAGGTCGATAAACAGTATCATAACTGTTTTTCTGAAACAAACTCCAGAAGAATTATCCTTCCTGAATGAGGCAATAAAGAAAATGAAATATAAGATCATCAGTGATATTTCGCATAAACTAAAGTCTTCCTTCTCTATACTGGGTATTTCCGTTCTTGAACCTGTATTTGAAGAGATGGAGCGATTGGGCAACATATCTTCCGGTATAGAAAAGATAGAACTATTGAAATGCCGCATAAATAATGTTTTCGGACAGGTAGTAGAAGAAATGAAAATCCATTTATCCGGGAAACATCTTATTGAAGGCTGATATATTGTTCATAAAAGAAAAAATTTTGATTATTTCCCTGAAAAATATTTTTACCAGTGCAGGCAGTGTTACACAATTCACTGCAAGATTCTTCAAAGAGGTTTTTAAGCCGCCGTATGAAATAAAAGAATTCCTGAAGCAATGCTTTTATATCGGATATAAATCACTGCCCTTAGTAGGTATCACAGGTTTTATCATGGGCCTGGTACTTACCATTCAAACACGTCCTACACTGGCAACATTTGGCGCCGAATCCTGGTTGCCCGGAATGGTGGCATTGTCGCTGATAAGAGAGATCGCACCGGTGATCACTGCATTGATCTGTGCGGGTAAGATCGCTTCAGGTATTGGTGCCGAGTTGGGTTCAATGAAAGTAACAGAACAGATAGATGCCATGGAAGTGTCGGCCATCAATCCTTACAAATACCTGGTGGTAACAAGGATACTGGCCTGTACGCTGATGGTTCCGCTGCTGGTGGTATTTGCAGATGCCATTGGAATTTTTGGAGGGTATGCGGGTATCAATATACATGGTGACGTAACCATGTTCCGGTATTTTTCGCAGGTACTTGAATCGCTTAATTTCCTGGATATAATACCGGCCACCATTAAAACATTTTTCTTCGGATTCGCTATCGGCCTCATCGGCTGCTACAAAGGATATACAGCAGCAAACGGAACGGAAAGTGTGGGCAAAGCAGCCAATGAAGCCGTAGTGGCCGCCTCACTCACCATATTCATCATCGATATGCTGGCTGTGCAAATAACAGATCTTTTTTTCTAAGCTAATGATACAAGAGCAAACAAACACAATAAAAACCGGTAATACCGGACCCGGTCACCCGGTAATAGAAATAAAGGGGTTATATAAATCCTTCGGGAAAGGTAACGATGTATTGAAGAGCATTGATCTCATTGTAAACAAAAGTGAAAACCTGGTGGTACTTGGAAAATCTGGCTCTGGCAAGTCAGTAATGATCAAATGTATTGTTGGACTTGTTGCTGCAGATGGCGGCGAAATAAAAGTTTTTGATACGGATATTATCAATTTAAGTAACCGCGACCTGAATACAGTAAGGGTACGGATCGGTTTTCTTTTTCAGAATTCAGCCTTATACGACTCAATGAGTGTAAGGGAGAACCTGACATTCCCATTAAAACGGCTTTCCAAGAAATTGTCTTCAAAGGAAGTGGAGGATGCGGTGGTGGAAGTCCTGGAAAGTGTTGGCCTGGCCGGTGCCATTGATAAAATGCCTTCGGAATTATCGGGTGGCATGCGCAAAAGGATCGG